>NZ_JAJBUX010000053.1 GCF_020860125.1 Cloacibacillus sp.
GGCTTGGAGAGCGCCGCCGTATCGGTCTTCACCGCCGGCCGTTCCGGCTTCGGGTTGGAGAGATAATCTTTTTTCACCGTGAGGGTAAACTGATCGCGTATGCCGCTGCCGTCCCTCGCCTCCACGGTTATCACCGCCTCGCCAGCAAAAAGCGCCGTGATCTCCCCGCTCTGCCCCGTGACCGCCGCCACCTTACTGTTGCTGCTGCTCCAGACGAGATCTTTATTTGTGGCGTCCTCCGGCAGCACTTCGCAGGAGAGATTAAAGGCCTCGCCCTCTTTCAGCGACTGCAGGGCGTTTGTTATCTTTATTGATTTTACGGGAACGGTGTTTTTTACCACCGTGAGGGTAAAACTTTTATTGACGCCGCTCCCGTCGGCGGCCTTCGCCGTGATCTTGGCGCTACCGGCGGAGCCCGCCGTTATCATTCCATATTTATCAACGCTCGCGAAGGCGCTGTCGCTGTGCCAGATGATTTCTTTGTTTGTGGCGTCGTCCGGCAATACGATATATTCAAGCTGGCAGGTCTCGTTTTCGCCGAGAGATTCAGGTATGTTGCTTATCTCGATAGACTCAACGGGGATATTCTTTTTCTCCACCGTCACGCTGAACGACGTCTTAAAACCACCGGCGTCTTTTGCCGCTGCCGTTATCTCCGCGCTGCCGGCGGCGAGCGCCGTTATCGTACCGGTCTGGTCTACCGACGCGACTTCAAGGTTGTCGCTGCTCCACGTTATGCCCTTGTCATCCGCGTTCTCCGGCACCACCGTATAAATAAGCTGGAAGGAGCTGCCCTCGGAGAGCTTTTCCGGAATTGATTCTATATCTATTGAGGTTACATTTATCGTTTGGTTGCTCGTGACCCTAACGGCGGCGGAAAGCGCCGGGGCCAATAACGGATTGGAGGAGGTGTCTGCGGTATCGCCGGCCAGACGCAGAGGTACGACGTCGCTTTCCCCAAACTTTGTGGCGGTGAGTATCAGGGAGGCGCCGACGTTGAATACGCCCTTGTTCGTCGCCGAGATTATGGTGTTATTATCAGCATCCTGCGTTAAGGTGACACCGGGAACATCGCTGGTTTTCCATTCGGAAACCGCCGCAGGATCATTGCCGGGCCAGGTACGGAAGATAGAATTGGCCGCGCCTGCTTCTCTATCAAACGAGAGGGAGGCGGGGTCGACGGTGTAGGCGCAGACCTGATTCGTTATGCTGTCAAACCCGGTAGTTTCAGTACCCTGCTCTGACTGATAGCCGCCTATAGCCTCATATTGGCCATTCTTTAACCATCCGCAATTTATTATCGTTCCCCAAGTGTTTCCAACGATGGCACCTACATCAGAAGTCGCTCCTTTTACCGTACCAGTAAAGAAACAATTTTTAATTGTGCTGTTTGTATTTGTCTGTTTTCCAGAAATACCGCCAACATAACACGAAGTTGCTTTAGTACCAGTTATCTTACCTTCCGCAACACAATTCGCAATAGTTATATTACTTATTGCCCTATCATGATTATTAAAACCGCTGATACCGCCTACACACGATGCACCATCCACATCTACGTTTGCTATACAGTTTATTATCTGTGTTCCACTATACGCATAGCCTGTTATACCGCCGCTCTTCTCGCCATATCCGTAAATGCTTCCACTTGCCATACAGTTAGCTATTATGGTGAACGAAGATTGTCCAACGATACCACCTGCATTATTCTCACTGGTATTATTGGGGGCAGTTTCCAATTTCACGTTCGACACACAGTTAATAATATGGTTTTCCCAATCAATCCCATTCGGCATAGAGTAACCGGCAATCCCACCAGCGTTAGATAGGGCTTCGATAGTCCCTTCTGACACACAATTTTCTATGTGGCTGCCGCCGCCAACTATGCTCGCGTATGACATCATTCCAGCTATCATACCGACATTAGACTTGCCGGGAGTATTGATATTACCTGATACTGTGAGATTCTTTATAACAGCGTTTTCTATCAGACCGAAAAAACCAGCCCTATTATTCTCCGGATTCTCAATGCTCATTCCCGTAACTGAATATCCCTGTCCGTCAAAAGTACCTTTAAAGGGGTTGCTGTTGATTCCGATTGGAGTCCACTCAGTACCGTCTAAAACAATATCCGCCACTAGTTTGGCATTGACAATTTTCCCGCCGGCACAATTTACTTTATCGCGAAATTCCTCAAGCTGCTTAATGTTAGATATCTCAATGAAAGCGTCCCCCCCCCCGTCTGCAAACCCACAGGCAGAAAAAGACAACAGCAAAGTACTAACCATCCACAGAACGGATAAAGAACGTCCGATCTTCATAAAGATATTCCCCCATATAAAGTTATTTGTACTAAAAAACGGAACAGCTGCCGCAGACAGACACAGAATCTCTCAAGTATTCCCCAAATCGATACTTTAACGAGAAATTTTCATATATTTGCCTACAACAAACGTCACACAAAGCATAGCCTTTTTATCGAGGAAAAGAACAGTAAAAATACTGTTGACTAGAATAATTACATTTTAAATCAAAAAATATTCTCGGCAGCCGCGAAACAGATGGCCGCCGAGATCGGATTCATTATATCTAAAAAATATTTTTGTCCAGCTTTACTTCGCCTCTTTGGGATCTTCTTTGACCAGCTCTTTGAGCGAGGCGGCAAGCCCCGCGAGTCCCTGTATCTCCGAGGGAATGATGATCTTTGTCGCCTGTCCGTCCGCGGCCTTGCCGAAGGCTTCGAGGCTCTTGAGCGCCACCACCTCTTTGGATGGGGCCGATTCGTTGAGCATCTTGATACTGTCGGCTACCGCGCGCTGTATGGCGAGGATAGCCTCAGCCTCACCGGCCGCCTCGCGTATCTTCTGCTCCTTGACGGCGTCGGCGCGCAGTATCGCCGATTCTTTTTCTCCCTCGGCGATGAGGATCTTGCTCTGTTTCTCTCCCTCCGCGAGCAGTATCGATTCACGTTTCTCGCGTTCGGCCTTCATCTGGCGCTCCATCGCCGCCATGATCTCCTGAGGCGGCACGATGTTTTTGACCTCCACCCTGTTGACCTTGATGCCCCATTTATCGGTGGCCTTGTCAAGCGTCTCCGTAATGGTGGAGTTTATCTGGTCTCTTGAGGTCAGGGTGTGGTCCAGCTCCAGTGAGCCGATTATGTTTCTCAGCGTGGTCGCGGTGAGGTTTTCTATAGCCGAGAGCGGATATTCCACACCGTAGGTAAGCATCTTGGCGTCCGTCACCTGGAAAAATACCACCGTGTCTATCTGCATCGTAACGTTATCTTTGGTGATGACCGACTGCGGTACAAAATCCACCACCTGCTCCTTGATCGATACCTTGTTCGCGATGCGGTCCACAAATGGCAGTTTGACATGCAGCCCCGCGCCCCAGGTGCAGAGGTAGGTCCCCAGCCGTTCCACAACGTAGACGCTGCCCTGCGGCACAATGCGGACGTTGGCCATGACGATCATTATCAGCACAAATACAATGAACGTTAGAAATATTGTTGAAAGCATTTAATTTTCCTCCTCTTTATCAGAAACCTTTTCCACTATCAGCTTTACGCCGCGCAGTTCTTTGACAAGGACGACAGCCCCCTTATCAAGTTTAGCCCCGTCAGCGCTGCGCGCCGCCCACTCAAGGCCGTTCGCCAGGACGCGTCCCTTTTCCAGGATATTATCTATCGGCGAGACCACGACCCCTTTCTGCCCGATCACCAGGTCGGCGTTCGTCGGAGTTTTTTCCACGTGCAGGATGTTTTTCAAAAACGGGCGCGTGAAGATCATCGCAACGACGCTGGCGGCGATAAATACTATGATTTGAAGATTGAAACCAATACCAAAGGCGGCTGGCAGCATCGTCACCAGCGCGCCGATCGAAAACCATATCGAGACAAGCCCGACCGTCGCCGCCTCAAAAATTCCGGCGGCAACCGCGACGATCAGCCAGAAAATCACCGGATTAGCCGTTATCAGATCCCAAAGTCCTCCCATTTTATCCCCCTCTTCTAAAGACGCCGTCCGCCAAAAGACCGCTCACTTTCAATATCTACTCCTTATAAGGTAGCATAACATAGTAAAGCCTTATTGGAAACATTTTGATTAAATACAGAGGGTAAAATTATGGTTGCCGTTTAATGTGATCTTCACGGACTTTAGAGCGAGGTTTTTATACGTTTGAATTATACGTGAATAGAGTTTTATACATGAAAAATATGAAATAAAAACAATATCTAAGCTTATTATGATGCAATTTCAAATTTAATTAATCTAAACTGATAAAACAATTTTTACAGCAACGTGGTTTCAAGATTATAATAACTGAGCAGATAATGAAGACGGAGGACGATTCAATGATTCACCAAAAGCTAAGAAACCTAAGGAAAAAATCAGGCATGCGCCTACAGGATGTCGCTGAGGCCACAGAGTTGTCTCCGGGCTACTTAAGCCAGATTGAGACAGGCAAGGTTGAACCATCTATCTCTCTTTTGAGAAAGCTGGCCGCGTTTTATAATGTCGGCGTCGTGTATTTTTTTACCTCGGACGAGGAGGAGAACATCCTCGTAAAGGCCGACAGCAGGCCTCGTTTTGGACGCCCCAACTCGCCGCTGGTCTATGAACTTCTTCGTAACAATATAAGCGGGATGGATTTGCAGGTGGCAATCATAAAAATCGCGCCACACTACGAAGAACCAGAAGGACTTTTTCTCTCTTGCCCAAGCGAAGAGTTTATATACATCCTCTCCGGCAAACTCGGATTTGAATATAACGGGAAAATGTATTACGCGGAGACAGGAGACTCTATCTGCTATAAAGCCCAAGTACCTTACAGGCTCTTCAATCCTACCTCTGAGATAACTGAGATTTTAGGCGTCGGAGCTCCTGTGTCCTCTTAGAAATAATTTCCTCGCAAAGGGATATACTCAAAATATAGCCGAGTAACCTCTTTACGAGGAAAAAACCAACTGTTTTAGCAAAACGCTTAGGCGGAAACTTTTGCCGTCGGTTTTGGCTTCTTGACAAATTTGACGTAGAAAACGGGAACTATATAGAGTATCCCCACGTAGGCGGCCACTTTAGTAACGACATTCACAAGTATAGAGAATGAACTGAATCCGCTGCCAAAATATGCCAATACAGAGACAACGACGATCACCCACGGATATGCCTTTGTCTTTTCTTTTGCGAAAACATTTGCCACAGACCAAACCAGTGGCGTGGTGGTGGTATATAACGCTGCCACCAAGATTACGCCATAGATTGCGCCTAAGAGCGGGTTTATTCTGCTGCCCAGATAGAGATTGGGAACCTCCATACCATCCAGAATAGAGACATTGGCAATAAACGCCAGCATCATCAAAATGGAGGCCAGAACATATATAGAAGCACCGATAATCACACTCTGAGTAAGTTGCTTTGTTGTAGCTGGATTTGTTGAGGCCAGTCCAGAAAGATAGGCCGCCTGAAAGAGAATACAATAAGAAAAATACATTATCGCCGCCCACAACCAGTTTCCACTTGGTTTCAGCATTTCGTGACTCTTCACATACTCATTGCCCGCGTTAAGCCCTGTGGAACCTGTTGCCAATGCAATAGCAGCGATTACTACGACAAAAACCATTATACACGGACCGAGGCTACCGATTACATCAACAGTCTTTCTCATCCCAAGAAGCCCTGTAATGAGAACCAGCACCGTCATTATAATGCGCCCTATTTCGTTGCCGACATTAAAATATTGCGCAAAGGCCGCTCCGGCACCAGCAATCATGAGACTAGCCATGCAAAATAGGTAGGCTAGCGAGAAGAAGAATAGTGCGTTTCCTAAGTACTTGCCACAATAAAACAGATAGACCTGATGAAGAGAGGTCAGACCAAAATCTCTGGAATCTTTAACGATAAAGGCCGCATAAGAGGCCCATAGCACCGCACTGATAAGTATTCCCAGTATCCCCACGTAACCATATGAGGTAAAATACTGCATCATCTCCTGTCCGCTGCCAAAACCGGATCCTGCCAAATAGGCCAAATAAGCGCCCGAGAGAATGAACACCGTTAAGAAACCTTTTCTTTCCAACATAATCCCCCCGTTCATGGTTTTTTAATACTGAGCGGCGGGGCAAAAGCCCCGCCATACACACTAATAGCTTAAACAAGCGTATCAATAACTTTCGCCCAACCGTTTTCCATCGTAGCGAGAAAATCGGTTACTGAATAGCCTCCACCAAGAACCTTAAGAGGCATAAAATCTCCAATAGGGTCATTGGCAGAACTGTTAAGCGTGACATTCACCTCTGCATACTGATTCGAAAGAGTCTTGCAGGTAGAAGAATTGTCCCTTGCGGTAACGCGCTGCGAGAAGATTCCAGGACCGTCAGGTCTGGGGATTGTCAGAAGGTTGAGGTGCGGATATGTGGTGTGCAGCTTTGGTACATTCTCCAAAGGCTTAGAGCAGTCCAGTTCAATGTCTATAAGCCGGACTTCCTTTCTTGTTGTTGTGCCGCGTATGATGTTACCATTTTTTTCCAGTGACATACGGGCATATTTCTTTGGATAACCCCAATATCTGCCAGTGGCGATCGCTACGTCGTTATCTTCCCATTCATACATATAGCATCCACCGTATATATCCTTATATTTGACCGTAAAAATTATTCCAGAGTCCATATATGGCAATTCAGGACTCTCAGTAAAGTCATTTACATAAATCATACAAATGTTGTTAACATATTCAAATGGTGTAGGAGCAAGGTGCCTGCGGATAGTATCTTCGTCAACCTCGCACATAGCATAGACCGTCCTGCTGTTTTTACAGCTATACGGTACCATCGGCTCAGGAACCAACGGAGACTGCACAGGCATATTATTAGCCCTTTGGATTTTAAACTCACGCATAACAAGTCACCCTCCTGAATCATATTTTTGTAATAAGTAAAAAATAAGCTTATTTTTTACTTATTACAAAATATTATAATTATCTAAGACTTCGTGTCAATTGGGCATTATGTACAAAAATCCAATAACAACGCATAGATAGTCACGTAAAAACAGGAATCTCTATTTATATTATTAATTGCGCAAAAATAAAGCTTTTACACAGGCCAGATATATACAATAGCGTAAACATTACAACATTGGCGGCCCAGCCATACAGCGCCGTGCCGCCAACGAATGATATCTTGAAAATAGGAATGATTTTATGGCAGTGAGCCGCGCGGTATTTACGAAAAATACTCCGTGACCTCCGCCAGCGTTGGGATCGAGGGAGAGGCCCCCGGCTTGGTTACGCTCAAAGCCGCCGCTTTGGAGGCCAGGTCCATCGCCTCCGGCACTGAAAGCCCTCTCATTCTGCCGCCGATGAAGAACCCCGCGAAGGTGTCTCCGGCGGCGGTCGTGTCGACCGTTTTTATGTGATAGGGACGCTGGCGCACGATCTCGCCGCCGCCAATATAAGCTGAGCCACGCTCACCCAACGTCAGGATGATCTCGGCGGCGGGGAATTTTTCGCTCAGCGCCGCCATAAGTTCCGCCTCCGCCGCGGGCGGCTCGTTCTCAATTCCCAGCAGCTGCGCCGATTCTACGCGGTTCAGCATAAAGCAGTCCACATATTCCAGGGGGAAGTCCAGGACCGAGACCTCCATCGGGGAGGGGTTCAGCACCACCCGCATCCCTCTCTCATGCGCCCGGCGGATGATGTATGGGATCTCGTTTATCTCGTTTTGCAGGACAAGGCAGTCGCCGCTTTGAAAACCGGCCAGGACTGTATCCGCCTGCTCCCGCGTCACGGCGCGGTTCGCGCCGCCGTACAGGATGATGCAGTTATCGCCCTCCGCGTCGTTTTGAATGACCGCGCTGCCCGTCCACACATCTCCCAGCACGCGAACGTATCCGGTATCGACGCCCGCGGCCTCCAGCTCTTTCAGCAAAAACAGGCCGTCCTCACCGATACAGCCGGCGTGGCAGGTCTCCGCCCCCGCCCTTGAGAGGGCTATCGCCTGGTTCAGCCCCTTCCCTCCGCTGAAGATGCGTAGGGAATCTGCGGAGATGGTCTCTCCCTTTTTTACGAAATGACGTACCTTATATGTATAATCGATATTCATTGAACCAAAACATAATACCCTTGCCATCGTCTTCCTCCACGCAGCAAAAAATATTTCGCTTTACATTACGCGACATATTTACTCTAACATAGGCGGCGGCAAAAAGATATGGACCGTCATGGCGAACGATGGCAAGGCTTATTGTATTCCGCCGCGCTATCGGCCCGACAGATAAAAATAAGGCCGCCCTGCTGCCGCGGAGCGGTCTTAACATTCGGACAGTATCGCCTGTCATGCCTGATTTTGTCTCACATATCAGCAGAAGATACGCGCCACATATATCCATAACGGGGCGGTCACGGCAAAGAGTATCGTGCTGACCGCCAGTGAGGAGGTGCCGATCTGCACGTAGGTCTGGTATCTGCTGCCGATTATGATGCCCGAGAATACCGGCGGCAGGGCGCCGCAGAGTACGAGCATCTGCAGTTTATCCGGCTCCATGCCAAGCACTTTGCCAAGAACAAGCATCGCCAATGGCATCAGGATAAGTTTTACCGCGGAGTTGTATATGACCTCTTTGTTGATGGTGAACGCGTGGTAGGAGAGCGTAAGGCCCGCGGCAAAGACGGCGACGCCGGCGTTCGCTTTGGCGATAAGCTGGAAGATCGGGTCGAATTCGGAGGGGAAATGTACGCCGGCCAGCACAATGATCACCGCGATAATAGGCGCCAGAACGACAGGCTCTTTTATCGCGTTTACAAACGCCTCGGCGTGCGACGCCTTCTGCCCGTTTTTGCCGCCGGGGTTGAGCAGGAATAGGGCGATCGGGATGGCGATGGCGTTGACGACGATCGCGACGACGGCGACGACAAGGGCGACGGTCGTGCTTGCGCCGTAGATCGGTTCAAGCACGGCGAAGCCGAGAAATCCGATGGTCGGCGCGCCGCCGATCAGGCTGCTTATAGCCGCCTCCGCCTTGGTATGGTGGAAAAACTTCTGACAGGAGAAGTATGCCCAGAACTGAAGGCCGATGATCACCACAAGGCTTATCAGGAAGAGCTTCAGGTCGGAGAAGAGCATCTCACGGCTGCCTTTGACGATGGAGACAAAGAGAGCCGCGGGCAGGGCGTAGTTCAGAACCAGTTTGTTGAACGCCCGCGAGTCTTCGTCCGTAAAGTATGCCTTTTTACCAGAATAGTAACCCAGCGCCATAATGACGATTATTGGCAGCAGGTCTTTTATAATTATATTCCACATAGGGACATCCCCCTTTTTATTTTTATATCGCCGCGGCGGATAGAGGCTTCCGACTTCTTCTCAGCCGCGGCCGTTTTATTATTTTTTACGCTCCCGCCCAACGATCAGGGGAGTTAATGCGTACCGGTCACCTTCGGATTAAGGTTGCCGATATGTCCGCTTTCCGTGCCTACGGAGGGGTCGATGACGACGTTGATCAGCGTCGGCCTCTTGGAGGAAAGCCCCGCCTCCAGCGCCTTTTTCAGTTCATCCGGCGTCCTGACGAAGTATGAGTCTCCGCCAAACGCTTCGATGATCTTATCGTAGTGCGCGTTCGGATCGAGCGTCGTCGGCGACGGGTCGGAACCGCCGGAAAGGTTGGGGCTGTCTCCCTTGTAGATACCGCCGTTATTAAAGACCATGATCGTCACCGGAAGTTTGTAGCGGCAGATGGTCTCGGCCTCCATGCCGTCGAAGCCGAAGGCGCTGTCGCCCTGGATCGTTACGACCTGCCGCCCCGTGGTCTGCGCCGCGCCGACGGCAAAACCGAGTCCGACGCCCATGACTCCCCAGGTGCCGCAGTCAAGGCGGTGGCGCGGCTTGAATATCTCAATAACGTTGCGCGCGTCGTCAAGGGTGTTCGCGCCCTCGTTGACAAGATAGATATCCTGGTGGTTTTTGAGAACCTCGTTGACGGCGTTAAGCGCGTTGAAATAGTTCATCGGGCTTGTGAGCTTGTTAAGCTTTTCCGCCATCTTCGCGTCGTTTTTCTTTTTGTCGGCCTCTATCATCGTCCACCAATCGGGGGCGGCCTTCACCGCGTGCTTGGCAAGCCCCGCAAGCAGCATTTTCATACTTGAACAGATATCGCCGACGACGGGGGCGTCTATCTTACGGTTGCTGTCGATCTCTACGGGGTCGATCTCCAGCTGGATGAGCTTGCCGGCGGGATTCCAGTGTTTGCCCCTGCCGTGGTTCAGCATCCAGTTGAGACGCGCTCCGACAAGCATTACGACGTCCGCGTTTTCCATCACCAGCGAGCGCGCGGCCGCGGCGCTCTGCGGATGGTCGTCCGGCAAAATCCCCTTCGCCATCGACATCGGCAGGAACGGGATGCCGGTCTTCTCGATGAACGCCCTGATGTCGCCGTCGGCCTGCGCGTAGGCGGCGCCTTTGCCTAAAATCATCAGCGGCCGCTTGGCGCCGGCAAGCAGCGTCAGCGCCTCCTCCACCGACTCCGGAGAGGGGGCCGCGCCGGCGGCTGGGACCTTCGTGACAAAGAAGTTCTTCTCTATTTCGCCTTTGTCGACGATAGTCTCCAGCATCGCCGTCGTCAGATCCAGATAGACGCCGCCGGGGCGTCCAGATACCGCCGCGCGGATCGCGCGCGCGATGCCGACCGCGACGTCTTCGGGCCGGTTGATACGGTATGCGGCCTTGCAGAATGGCTTGGCGATATTCATCTGGTCAAGCCCCTCATAGTCGCCCTGCTGCAGGTCGATGATATTGCGGTTGCTGGAGCCGCTGATCTGGATCATCGGGAAGCCGTTGACCGTGGCGTTGCACAGCGCCAACAGCCCGTTAAGGAATCCGGGAGCCGAGACCGTCAGGCATATACCCGGTTTTTTGGTGAGATAACCGCTGATGGCGGCGGCGTTTCCGGCCTGCTGCTCATGCCTGAACCCGATATATCTGATACCAACCTCCTGGGCGTGGCGCGCCAAATCAGTCACCGGTATTCCCACGATCCCATATATTGTATCTATTCCGTTGCGCTTTAAAGCGTCAACGACCACATGCATGCCATCGGTCAAATTTGACTCCTGGCCTGTATTCTGTGTTATTGCCATTATGTATCACCTCTCTAAAATCTAAAAGCAATAGAGTCTTTCGGCAGACAGGTCCTGCGGCGTGATGCCGTGAACGCCGCAAGACCTGTGCATATCCCTCTGCTATTTTTCAGCTTTGCTGATAATATTGCCCTTTGCGCGCATCGCCTTGATCTGCTCGTCGGAATAGCCGATCTCCTTGAGTATCTCGTCGGTGTTTTCGCCAAGCAGCGGCGCCGGCCGGTATTCAGGCTCGAAGGAGGAGAACTTGGGCGGGCAGCCGATCGTGTAAAATTTGCCGCGTTTCGGCTGGTCGATCTCCACGATCGTATTGCTCTTGCGCAGAGACGGGTCCTTTTCGATTTCAAGCATGCTTAGGACCGGCCCGCAGGGGATGCCTCTGGCGCCCAGCTCTTTTGTGAGCTCGTACTTGTCTTTCGTCTTGGTGTACGCTTCGACCGCGGCGTAAATTTCCGGCTTCACCTTTTGACGCGCCCCGGGGGTGTTGTATTTGGGGTCGTCGATCCATTCGGGTTTGCCGATCGTGCGGCAGACCTCGGCGAAATCTTTGAATTCGTTCTGAACGACGATATAACAATAGGCGTTCGGGTCAGTCTCCCAGCCCTTGCACTTGTAGCACCAGCCGAGAACCTGCCCGCCCTCGACGTTGCCGGCGCGCGGCACGGTGTCGCCAAACTTGCCGTTGGGATATTCCGGCAGGTGTTCCAGTACATGCGTGTGTTCGAGAACCTGCTGGTCGCGGACTTTGATACGGCACAGATTGAGGACGGCGTCCTGCATCGACTGCTGGACAAAGCAGCCCTCGCCGGTTTTTTCGCGCTGCATTAGAGCCGCCAGCAGACCTATCAGCAGGTGCATGCCGGAATTGCTGTCTCCCAGAGCCGCTCCGGACTGTGTTGGGATGTCGTACTCCCCCTCCCACCAGCCGGTTGTGGACGCCGCGCCGCCGGCGCACTGCGCCACCGGCTCAAAGGCCTTGACGCTGGCAAATTCAGAATCCTCGTTGAATCCCTTGATCGTGCCGTAAATGAGACGGGGATTGAGCTTGTGGACCTCCTCCCAGGAGAAGCCGAGCTTGTCGGCCGCGCCAGGATGCAGATTTTCTACGAAGATATCCGCCGTTTTAAGAAGTTTCGTCAGGATTTCTTTGCCCTCCGGCGTCTTGATATCAAGCTCGATCGAGCGTTTTGACGAGTTCAGCGTCAAATAATAGAGCGCGTCGAGACCGGGGATGTCTATGACCTCGTTACGTGTCGGGTCCCCTGAACCCACTCTTTCGATTTTTATTACATCGGCGCCCAGCCATGCCAGCATCTGCGTACATGACGGTCCAGATTGAACTTGAGTCCAGTCTATCACTTTGATTCCCGCAAGCGGTGCTATCATTTTAAAAACCTCCTTAGTAGTTTAGAAATGATTTGTTTCATATTGTTATTATAGTTGCGGAATATTTATACTATACAGCAGTATTATATAAAGCATAGTGGTCAGTTTTACCCAAAAAGAAAGGTGTAAACTTTAGATAATATTGCCATTACAGATACGTATATCATGAGGTGGCTTTTAATATAAAAGTATTTAATTTGATATCTTATTATTATAAATACAGTCATATAGATAGCAACAGAAATAAAAGAGCGCCGCTATTGCCGCGCAAAGAGAGCGGGCCTAGGGTAAGTTTCGCAATAATAGATATTTTACCGAGCAGTTATTTAGTATAAAAGAAGGCCGTAAATATGCTTGTTGAGGGCCGCATATAATTTAAGCAGACAAAGCAGACAAAAAGCTGATGGGGGATACGCCGGGATTATCCCGGACGTTCCCCCATTAGATTTTTATCCTATATTAGATTTTACAGGCTTTTACTTACATACTTCCCCCGACCGAGCCTTCCCAGGTATCCACCTTCCCGGAGGGCCTCTCCTCCGCATCGAACCAGTGCGTCGTGACCGCCTTTACCTCGGTGAAGAAACGCACGCCGTCCTTGCCGAGGCAGTGCAGATCCCCGTAGAAACTTTCCTTATGACCGCTGAAGGCAAAAATCCCCACGGGGACGGGGATACCGACGTTGACGCCTACCTGGCCGCCGTCAGTCCTATAGGCGAATTCGCGCGCGTAATAGCCGCTCTGCGTGTAAATCACCGAACCGTTGGCGAACTGGTTGCCGTTCATGACCGCGAGTCCCTCTTCGAAATTCTTGACGCGCTTTATACAGAGGACGGGGCCGAATATCTCTTCGTCTCCGATCGACATCCCCGGCGTTACGTTGTCGAAAATGGTGGGGCCAAGATAAAAACCGTTCTCATATCCGGGGACCACGACGTTTCTGCCGTCAAGCACAAGCGCCGCGCCCTCTTCGACGCCTTTGTCTATCCAGCCGGAGACACGGGCCTTATGCGCGGCGTCGACCAGCGGGCCGAGGTCCGTCGTTTTATCATAGGCGGGGCCGATCTTTAATTCCTTCGCGAATTTTACGACCAGTTCCACCAGTTTGTCCGCGACGCTCTCCTGAACGCATACCACGGGAAGTGCCATGCATCTTTCACCGGCGCAGCCGAAGGCGGAATTGATGATGCTCCTGGCGGTCCGTTCAAGGTCGGCGTCCGCCATTACCAGCGCATGGTTTTTGGCCTCTGTCTGCGCCTGCACCCGTTTGCCGTGCGAAGCGGCTATTCCATATATATGCTTTCCGATGGAAGATGTGCCGACAAAGCAGATGCCCTTGATATCCGGATGCGTGAGGAACTGCTCAGATTCGCGCCTCGTACAGGTGACAATGTTGAGAACGCCGTCGGGAAGCCCGGCCTCCTGCCACAGTTCGGCGCAGCGGATAGCGGTAAGGGGCGTCTTGGAGGCCACCTTGACGACGATCGTATTGCCGGTCGCTATGCAAATGGGAACCATCCACCCCATGGGGATCATTCCGGGAAAGTTAAAGGGAGAGATACCGGCGAAGACGCCCAGCGGCTCCCTGTATGTGACGGTGTCATAGCCCTTTGAAGTATTCATCAGAGATTCGCCCACCATAAGAGAGGGAATCCCGCAGGCAAACTCGACCGGCTCTTTTACCTTCGCGATGTCGCCGGCCGACTCCGTCCAGTTCTTCCCGTGTTCACGGGCGCACAGCTCCGTCAGCTCGTCAAAATGAGCCATCAGCAGCTCGCGGAACTTATATAGGACCTGCGTCCTCTTCATGACCGGCGTGTCGCGCCACATCGGGAAAGCCTTTTTTGCGCACTCTATAGCGTGGGCCACCTCATCCGCGGAGCAGTTTGGAATTTCGGCCATGACCTCTCCTGTACTCGAATTAAAAACAGGAGAATAGTTCCCTGTCCGGGTATCAAGCCATTCTCCGCCAGCAAAGTATTTCATCTTTTTTACTTCCGACATTATTTCTCCCCCTTAATAAACATTGATACTGTTCTCTGCAACGCAGATATTATATTTTCAATTATAAAAAGTCAATATCAAAAATGATAATTAAATATCAAAAAAGAAATATTTTACGAAAGATATAAAATTGAATTTTGATGATATTGCATTTTTAATATTATCGTGATATATTTGGAAAAGAGCGAAATTAGATTATATTTTTAGTGTAAAACGGTATTTTCACAAGAAGGTTCCTCGAATCAATAATATAAGAGAGAGTGTGATAAGTATGTGTGAGAACCAATCTACCTTGAGAACGGCAAGAATCAAGGATATCGCAGAGCGGCTTTTTAAGGCCGAAACTACCAAACAGCCGATCGCTCCCATTCACGACGAATTCCCGGACCTTACACTAGAGGAGGCATATGCCGTCCAGATGGCCGCGGCGGAAAATAAGCTCGCCTCCGGCTGGAAGGTCGTCGGTAAAAAGGTCGGACTGACCAATAAAGAGGTTCAAAAGCAGCGCGGGATCCTTGAACCGGACTACGGACATATCTTCGACCATAATATTATCCCTGAGGGCGATCCCATCAGTATCGCGTCATTGATGGTCCATCCTGTCATCGAAGTGGAGCTGGCCTTTGTCATGCGCCGTGACCTGATAGGCCCCGGCGTCACCGTGGCAAAGGCATATCACGCGGTGGAAGGGATCCTGCCGGCCTTTGAGATAGTGGAACGCCGTATGTATCCGCTCTCAAAAACTATAGAAGAAAGCGTATGCGACAACGCCGCGTGCGGAAAGATCGTCCTCGGAAGCAAGCTCACCCCCATAGAAAATCTTAATCTAAAGAGCATCGGCGTCTATTTGGAGAAGAATGGGAGCCTGATCGACAGCGCCTGCTGCGCGACCGTTTTAGGGACGCCCATCATGTCCGTCGCCTGGCTCGCGAATAAGCTGGCGCAGTTCGGAGTAGGCCTCTATGAGGGCGAAGTAATAATGACGGGTTCGATATGCCTCATGCATCCCATCGCCCCCGGTGAGAATTACCACGCGGTGTTCAGCGACAATATCGGAGATCTTATGGTCTCGTTCGTATCCTGACGCGGCCAAACCTCCGCGCTCGTTCAAAAAATAATTTGAAAGGCGGGAGGGATCTCTTTGACTTAGCTTCCTTTGCCGGCGTTTGATACAAGGCAATATCGGTAATCCTTTTAGAGGCGGCAGTTCTAATCCGCAGGTTGGTTAGTTTACATCAATAAATGAGGAGTGGTTCAAATGAGTACAAGCAGTAAAAAATTATTCGCGGCGACTCTGGTGATAGCGTCCATAGCATGCGTCGGTATTTTTGGCGTGTGCAGGCCGGCATTCTGCGCGGCAAAGCCGGTAACTTTAAGCTTCGCCCATGTTATGTCCGAAAATTCGATCGCGCAGGACATCGCCCGCGACGTGAAGAATTATGTTGAAAAAAAATCAAACGGCGAGATAAAGATCGACATCTACCCCTCTTCGTCCCTGGGGGGCGAAACAGACTATGTGGAAGGGCTGCAGGCCGGCACGATAGACATGGCGCTGATCACCATCTCCGTCTTCCAGAACTGGTGCAGCGAAACGGGGTTGTTTGACATTCCTTTTATCATAGAAAACTTTGACGCCGCCTCCGCCATTTGGAACAGCGATATCTGCGACCCCATGAAGAAGCAGATCCGCGCTCTGGGCATGGAGCCCTACGGTGCCGCCGCGCTCGGCGCGAGAATGCTGACGAACAACGTCCGCCCCGTTAAGGTGCCTGCTGACGTCAAAGGGCTGACCATCCGCACGATGGTGGCGAACCTTCCGGTCGAGACCTGGGAGCTGCTGGGAGCGAACGTCATCTCCATGAACGTCGGCGAGGTATTCAGCGCCCTGCAGACCGGCGTCATCGACGGACAGGAGAACCCGATCACCGCGATCAAATCAAACAGCTTCTACGAAGTGCAGAAGTACATGTCTCTGACCGGACACACCTTCAGCCTCTACATTCTGCCCGTGAGCAACGCGGTAGCCTCGAAGCTTACGCCCAAGCAGCTGGCGATCCTCAAAGAGGGCATCGAGAAAGCGGCCCGCGCCAGTGGAAAGCATTTGGACGACAGAACGGCGGAGGACCTGAAGTTCCTGGAAAAGGCCGGCGTGAAGGTAAATAAAATAAACTTGCAGGCCTTCCGCGACGCGGTCAAACCCCTTTATAAGAAATACAGCAAAGTCTATGGCAACAAAATAGATCGGATACTCAAAAAAGAGTATTAAGCAACGAACTGAGGCCTGGCAGATATCGGGGAAGACCTTCCCCGATTATCTGCCGGGCCTGATAAATAGAAGGGGATCGTACAATTGAAGAACTATGTGCTGTTTATAGATAAAATCAACCGTATAATCAAATATTTGTTATTGATATTCATGATCATCCTGGTCGCCGCCGTCACGCTGCAGATACTGTCGCGCCTCCCCTTTATGAATTTCAAGACTTCCATGCTGGAAGAGATATCCCGGTTCATGATGATCGGGGTGGCATATTTCTCCGGTTCTCTTCTGGTGAGAGGAAAGAAATGGAAGTTGACCTGCGTCGACGCCGTCCCCGAGCTGCTGCGCGGCACCGCGAAGAAAATCATTGTCGAAGTGGCGCAGATTTTATCGCTGGTGTTCCTCCTGATCGTGTTGTCAGCCTGCAATAAATTTGTCAGCCTGGGAATGATGCAGACGGCTCCCGGCACAGGACTGCCGATGTGGATCGTCTATCTGGTCATTCCCGTCAGCGTGGTTTTGATGCTGCTCAATTGGTTCGCCGCAAGTTTTGAAAGATGGGGGCTGGTAAAATGATTAGTATGGGATCTTTAGCGGCGGGGCTGCTTCTTGCTTTCTTTATCGTCGGGGTTCCCGTTCCGTTCGCTCTGGGCGGCGCGTCAGCGCTGGCGATGCTGTTCAACGGCAGCTCAAATATGGTAATAGTCTGCCAGCGCATGTTCCAGGGGATCAACTCCTTCCCCTACCTCGCCCTGCCCTTCTTTATACTGGCGGGTAACCTGATGGCCAGCGGAGGCATCTCCGACCGCATGATCACCTTTGCCACGACAGTTTTAGGCCGGCTTAAAGGGGGATTGGCGCTGGTCGCGATACTCGCCTCCATGTTTTTCGCTGCGATCTGCGGCTCCTGCGCCGCCGTCTGCGCGGCTGTCGGCGCGGTGCTCATCCCCGGCATGCTGAACAAGGGGTATGACAAAAATTTTGCCGCGGCGACCGTCGCCAGCGGCTCCAGCATCGGCATAATCATTCCGCCTAGCGTTCCGATGATACTCTTCTGCATCGCCGCCAGCGTCTCCGTAGGCGACGCCTTCATGGCCGGTATGATTCCCGGAGTTCTTTTCGGCGCGGCGCTGATGCTGGTGGCGTACTTCGTCTGCGGACGCAACGGTTATGGCACGGACGGGAGACGCTATTCGATGCGTGAAAAGGCGCGCGCCTTTTTTGACGCTCTGCCCGCTCTCATGATGCCGGTCATAATCCTTGGCGGTATCTACGGAGGAATATTCACCGCCACCGAGGCTGCCTGCGTCGCCGTCGTCTACGGACTGATAGTCGGCGGTTTGGTATATAAGGAACTGAAGCTTGCCGATATGGCAAAGATATTCATCGATTCTGCCGTCGCCTCCGCTGGCGTGCTGCTGATAATATCCTGCGCGGCGGTCTTTGCCATGCTGCTTACGAGAGAGCAGATACCGATGAAAATCACGGCTCTGATGATGAGCGTCGTCGCGAACAAGACGCTGTATCTGGTCATCGTCAATATCATATGGATAATAATGGGAATGTTCATGGAAATCAGCGCCTCGGTGATAATCCTGACTCCCCTGCTGCTGCCGGCGGCCCTGGCCTTCGGGATAAACCCCTACCATTTTGGCGTGATGATGATCACCAATCTGGCTATCGGCATGGTGACGCCGCCGTTCGGGCTCTGCCTCTTCGTCATCAGCGACATCGCGAAAGTCAAACTGATGCCGCTGCTAAAGAATGTAACGCCATATCTAATAGCAATGTTGGTAACGCTGTTCGCGATATGCGCCTTCCCGCAGCTTTCCCTGTTCCTGATCAGCCGGTAACGTTTTCAACCGAATATACCAAACAAGGAGGTCAAGGAATTGATCATACGAGGCTATAAAGTCCATCACGTATCGAAAAAGCTGAGCAAGCCGCTTCCAAACGCGGTCTATGCCCTGGAATACATCGAACATGTGTTTTTGGAGCTCGACATCGGAGAATTTACCGGCGTAGGCATGGCGTATACCTTTAACCCAGACCAGGCCGAAGCGATGAAAATTCTCGTCGAGGGCTACTGCTGGAATTTAGTCGGCAAAGATTCAACATATATCCGGAAATACTGGCAGCAGGCGCAGGGCACGATGGGCGGCTGCGGCCAGACGGGACTGCCGATGTCGGCCTATGCCGCCGTAGACACCGCGCTGTGGGACCTGCTGGCCCAGGAGGCCGGCAAGCCGCTGTACCAGCTGCTTGGCGCGAAGACGGACACTCTGCCCGTTTACGGGAGCGGCGGCTGGCTGGTGCCGCTGGAGGAGATGATCGAAGAGGCGCTTGAATTTAAACGTGAAGGCTATACAAAGTACAAGCTCAAATTAGGATTCCCCGACTGGAGACAGGATATATCCCGCCTGACCGCTCTGCGTGAGGCGGTCGGAGATGATTTTGAGATAATGGTCGACGTGAACCAGGGCTGGAACGTTAAGCTGGCCTTGGAGATCATCCCGGAGCTGCAGAGGCTTGGCATAAATTACCTGGAGGAGCCGCTGCACTGCCAGGACTATAAGGGCAGCGCGGAGCTCGTTCAGAGCACCTCGATGCGGATATGTTCGGGAGAATGCCTCTTCACCACTCGTGAGATCTTTGAACTGCTGCGTCTGCGGGGAGCGGATATAATTAACCTGGACCTTATGCGCTGCGGCGGCGTCACCGAGTTCATCGAGGTCTGCTCCCTGGCCGGAGCCTTCCGCGTGCCCGTTACGGCGCATGTGCTGATGGAGGTGAGCGCGCACATAATGGCGGCCTCCCCCACTGGCGGGCTGTTGGAATATATCCCCGATTGGTGGGCTGGCGCCTTTGAGCTGGCTCCCGTGGCTAAGGCGGGGGAACTTAAACTTTTGGACATTCCCGGATTGGGGATCAAATTAAATCACGACTACATCAACGCCTATAACTATCAGCGCTGATTATTTATATGAGAGAGGGATTAAATTATGTCTACAGTGGCGGAACGTCTGCGTAAATGTGAAAAAATAAGCGCCGCATGGGCGCAGCTGACAAGCAATATGAGCGCGGAGATACTGGCGGAAGCCGGATTCGAGGTAATCGTCCCGGATATGGAACATGCGCCATACACACTGGAGAGCCTGGTCTCGGTGCTGCAGGCCATTAAGGCGAACGACTGCTTCGCGATGGTGCGGGCTCCCTGGAACGACGCCGTGCTGATAAAACAGATCCTTGACTGCGGCGCGCACGGCGTCCACGTACCCTATGTCTCCACCGCCGAAGAGGCGGAATACGCCGTCAAATGCTGCAAATACCCGCTGCGGGGGATACGCGGGCTGGCCAGCAGCCAGCGCGCGACCTGCTACGGAATGAAGAAGCAGGAATACTTCGCGGCCGCAAACAGAGACATTATTGTGATGACGGCGATTGAAACACCCGAGGGTGTGGAAAATATAGACAAAATAGCCTCCGTAGACGGCCTGGACGGAATCTTCATCGGTCCTTCGGACCTGTCGACCTCAATGGGATACTTCTTTAACCCGAAAGCCCCGGAAGTGCAGGAGGCCATCCATAAAGTTGAATGCGTCGTAAAGGAGAAGGGCAAATTCCTCGCCACTATCGCGCCGAATATCGACGCCGCGGCGGCCCTGTACGACAGGGGATATTCTCTGGTCTACTTCCTCTCCGACGGCGGCGCCATAGCAAACGCGGCGCAGGCCGCCGTCAAGCGATTTAAAGAATTATACCGAAATCAGTAATATTATTGTAATTCCAATATCGGGGATCACTTTAGTACAGTTAGCGTTAAGTTTGGACTATTAACGCTAACTGTACAACAGTGATAGTTAAAATGTATATTGTAATTGCAATAAATAACAACAATATTACAAACGTGATATAATACTGATGAATTTATGGATGCAATTTCAGATTGAGAGGTTTTTATCATCAGACACTCGGCCCCAAAAACTGAACAGACAAAGGACAAACCGACCAACCAGTCCCTCTCAAAGTTCCTGCAGCTGATCTCCGTTATGGCGGAGGCGGGGGCGCCGCTGCGCCTGCTGGACCTTTCCAAAAGGCTGAAAATATCCCAGGCCACCGCGCTTAGGCATTTGAACGGCCTCATTCAGGAGGGATACTGCTACCAGGAGGAACATTTGGGGCGGTACGCCTTAACGCTTAAAATTTGCGGCGTGGCGGACATGCTGCGTTCCCGCGTCACCATAAGAAGCCTTGCCGGAGAGATGATCAGCGGCCTGTCGACTAAACTTTCCGTGGGGGCCTCTCTCTCTGTTCAGCATAATATGGAATGTATCTACCTGGACTGCGTTTACGAACCGGGCCGAATGGACTTCAGCCTGCAAAGGATCGGCAAACAGACGCCGATGCACTCCACCAGCTCCGGCAAGCTGTTCCTGACGGAGTTCTCCAAGGACGAGCTGGACCACCTTATCAAGGAAAAGGGGCTGGCAAAACTTACGGACAACACCATCACCACGCGGGAATTGCTGGATCGTGAGATAGCGGAGGTAAAAGAAAAGGGATACGCGACGGACAACGAAGAGTGCGAGTTAGGGCTGCGCTGCATCGCCTATCCGGTCCGCGATTCATTCGGTAAGATCGTCGCCGCCACAAGCTGCTTCTCCACCGTGGAAAAAATGACGGACGAGTTCATCTCCGATAAGGTGAAACCCGAACTATGCCGGGTCGCCGAAGAATTATCAAAACGTATGGGGTTCACCGCTTAAAACAGCCGCCGCCCCCTCCCTTCCCTGTAAACGACCGCCTCTCCTGCGGCACGGACATAGCTTTATCAGACGGCAGCGGCCTGTACCGCTGCCGCTATTTTTTCCCGTCGGGCGCTGTTAACGCTCTATATATTCACAGCCTTAGCAATGATAAGGAAACTGAAAGAGATACCGCCGGGGCATGGGAAGATATTCAAGTTTATCTAAAAATAAGCGTCAAATATTAAGCGCATACCTCCCATAATTATTATAAAATAGGACAAAAGAACGGAGGAAGAACATGAGACTCTTCATCGCAGAAAAAGCCTCCCTGGCAAAGGCCATTATCGAGGCTCATCCTGGTAAGATAAAATCACGTGACAGACTGTCTGTGACAATGGATAACGGAGACACCGTCTGCTGGTCGGCCGGACATATTTTAACGATGCGGACACCGGATATGATCGACGCCGAATACAAAAGATGGCGCGTCGCGCCGCTGCCGATAATTCCGCGGGAATGGCCGAAGCTTCCCGATCAGGAGAAAAAGGATCTGCTGGCGAACATCGGCAGACTGCTCAAAGAGGCCGAGACCGTCGTCCACGCCGGCGACGCGGACAGAGAGGGGCAGCTGCTCGTAGACGAAATACTCCAATATTTCAAATTCAAAGGCGAGGTAAAGCGTCTGCTCATAACCGATTTGAACGCCTCCGCAATACGGGCGGCGATAAATGAAATGCGCCCCAATCTGGACTACAAAAACCTATCAAATTCAGCGGAGGCGCACCACCGGGCAGACTGGATATTCGGCTTCAACCTTACAAGGCTCTTTACCTGCACCACCGAAAGAGGCAGGGGCGAGATCATCTCCGTCGGCAGAGTCCAGACGCCCACGCTTGCGCTCGTGGTAAACCGCGACCTGCTGATAGAAAATTTTATCTCCAAACCCTTCTACGACGTGAAGGCCCGCAGCGTTATCAAAAACGGGGAATTTATCGCCTCCTGGAAGCCGAAAGAAGACCAGGAGGGGCTCGACGAAGAGGGACGTGTCGTTGACCGGGGCGCCGTCTCCCGGCTTGAAAAAAAGCTCGCCGGAAAGGTAGGCCGCGTCTCTAATTTTGAGAAAAAGAGCTCGCTGGCACAGCCTCCGCTGCCGCACTCCATGCCGACGCTGCAAAGCGAGGCGGCGAAAAAATTCGACATCTCTCCCGCCGATACGCTGAAGACCGCGCAGCGCCTATATGAACTGAAATATACCACCTATCCGCGCTCAGACTGCCAATATCTCCCGGAATCGCTCTACGAAAACAGGGCGCGCGTTCTCGAAGCGATCAAAAAGACCAGCCCTGAGTATGAAGCGTATCACTTCGACACAGAGCTAAAATCGGCGGCGTGGAACACCGGCAAAATAGAAGAGCACTTCGCGATCGTTCCCACAGGCGAAATACCGCGGAATTTAAGCGAAGAGGAGCAGATCATCTTTGACCTCATAGCAAGACGGTATGCGGCCCAGTTCCTCCCCCCGCAGGAGTTCGCCGTCGTCTCGATCGAATACGACATCGAAGAAGAATTTTTCAAAGCCACTAGCCGCCAATGTACCAAAGAGGGCTGGCATCTGCTGTACGGCAAAGAGAGGGACGGCGAAGAGGACGAGAGGGAGCCGGAGACCAAGATCCCCGACGCCGTGACCGGCGAGCCGGTCGGCATCCGCGAGCTGATGATCTCGGAGAGAAAGACCACGCCGCCTAAACGTTTTACGGAATCTACGCTGCTTGACGCCATGAACCACATTCACCTTTATGTGGAAGACCCGGACGTAAAGAAAATCCTCAAAGAGACCTCCGGTATCGGGACGGCCGCCACGCAGGCAAAGATCATCGAGACGCTTCAGCAGCGGCAGTTCATCGTCAAAGATAAAAAAGCTCTCATCTCGACGCCGAAGGGGCGCAAGCTTATCGCGGAGATCGACGACATGCTGCGCAAGCCCGACATGACGGCGCTATGGGAGGCGGCCCTGCGCGGCATCCAAAGGGGTGAAAGGGACCTAGACTCATTCATCGGCGAGATAGCGGATACCGTCAAAAAAATGACCGAACAGCGCAAAAAAACCGCCAGAGAATACATCCCCGCGTCGCCTCAAAGAGAGGAACTGCAGGGAACCAAGTGCCCCGGATGCCAGGGAAACCGTATGCTGCTGCGCATCGGCAGAGACAAGAAAAACAAATTCTGGGCCTGCAGCGACTGCGGCCTGATACTCTCCAACGAACGCGGCAAACCCCAGAAAACTGCCGTCTGCCCCCTCTGCGGCCATCTGAGCGTGCGCATAAAGGGGACGCGCGGCTACTTCTGGCTATGCCGAAACCAGAAATGCAAAAAGACCTTTGAGGACAACCGGGGAAAGCTGGTAGTTCCAAAATAAATTGATAAAGGGGCTGACGGCGGGTTCAGCCTCTTTTAGCGGTTAACCTATCCCATAAAGAGCTTTCGCATAGCTTTAATTCATAAGGAAGAACACGACAGGAGGCCCAAAGAGAACGCCGATTACTATGACGTTATCCCAGACATTGTCCCACCAGTTCATTCTCTCTAAGGCTTGCTGTTTTTCGAAAGGAAGTTTTTTGAACCACTTATCATGTTCAGTCTTTCCCTTTACCATCTTGCGTTCGATCTTTTCTATTTCTTTATCTATATTACGAAGGGGAATACAGTCATATTTTTCATCATATTCAGCATAACGCATCTCTTTCGCCTTCCTTTCAGAAGTATCTTCTGTTAGAATATCATAATATGTTCCACTAAGTATCGTGGCGGAAGACCGTCTTGACGGCGCAACGTGATGTGCTATAATATAGCTAACCAAGGTGATTAGCGTCATGAACACAAATACCCCGGATGGCCAGATCCGGGGTATCTTTTTGCCGGCTAGCTGTCGCCTGAATGCCTGTCTAGCCATTTGCAAATGTAGTGACCAGCCACACTTGCCACAACAGACACTATAAAGGTGATTAACGCCACATTGAACACCTCCCTCCTGCTGCCAGGAATGGAGTTGCGACAACAGTTCAATTATAGCAGCGCTCTCTGTTCTCTGACGCTTTTTCAGCGCCCCTATCCACGCGTCAACTCATGCTGGCGCATGGCAAGGCAGAAGAAAACAGCGTATATGTCGCTCTGGAGAGCAAGCAGCGTATTTCCCTTATCACACGGTGGGGGTGCCCACCCAGCCGCCAGCAAAAAATTCAGCACCGTCAAGGTTATTTTCTCTAAGTCCCACGCCGGCAGATTGGAGAGCAGGTCGGCGGTAACCTTTACCGTCTTCGCCGCGACACATGTCTGGTATGTCTTGTCTATGTTAGTTACGAGACGCGAGTCTATGGGCTACACCTCTGCATTCGCGTCAACTAGGCCCTGTCGGTCAGGCCGCCAAAATCGACCGTCAATCATGAAAGCTCAGATATCGGCTGCCTCAGATAAGAAAAAGAGGAAGATAAAAAATGCCATAGAACTAATAATAAGCCATTTAAAAAGAGACTATGGTATGGCAGAGAATTATTTAAAGAGGCGAATCGGAGATGAAATAAACTCTCTTTAAGCATACGCGTGAGGTCTTTTTTATTTGAGTAAATACAGAATAAAAGCATACAAAAAGGGTCCAGCCCAAATGAGCTGAACCCTTGAAATTTCTGGTCGGGGCGAGAAGATTTGAACTTCCGACCTCTTGGTCCCGAACCAAGCACGCTAACCAGACTGCGCTACGCCCCGAAATTTTTGATATAAAAGCCTCTCATCTCTGAGAGGCCGATAATTTCTGGTGGCGCTAACTGGACTTGAACCAGTGACCTGTCGGGTATGAACCGAATGCTCTAGCCAGCTGAGCTACAGCGCCAAAAAATGGTTGCGGGGATAGGATTTGAACCTATGACCTTCGGGTTATGAGCCCGACGAGCTTCCGTACTGCTCCACCCCGCGACGTTAAAACTATGGTGCCGAGAGCGGGATTTGAACCCGCACGAACTTGCGTTCGCAGGATTTTAAGTCCCGTGCGTCTACCTTTCCGCCACCCCGGCCAACAAAAAGTATTATATCATCTTTTTCCCTTCCGTCAATACTTTGGCAAAAATCCGCAACTTTCCGCTGTAGTTTCGCCGCAGCTTCCGCGCTTAAAGGCAGACAAAAAGCCCGGCTGACGCCGAGCCTGTCATTTTAAATGGTGTCAAGGAGGGGAATTGAACCCCTATGAGCTAATGCCCACTAGATCCTGAATCTAGCGCGTCTACCAGTTCCGCCACCCTGACTCATTTCATACAACGTAGGTGATTCTATCAATAATCCCCGAGTTTGGCAAGGCTTTTCGACATTTTTCCGGTAATTTTCGTCAAGCAAGGCTGCTTGAGGCCGATATATCGCGGTGTTGGAGGTATAGCTGGAGATCTTATCTAAATTTTGCAAATTCTCGTGTGAGCAAAAGTGAGCAATATAACCCAAAAGAGGGTGAGGTTGTGATAAAATTTCCATATTGGGGAAGATTGTCAAAGGTCTCTTCGGCTTTTGGCGGTCTTAAAAAAATTGAATATAGTGGAGGGATTTTGTGTGAAAATCATGCAAGTCAACGCTGAGAAGTGCGTCCAGTGCGGCGCATGTATTGAAGCGTGCTCGAAAGCATATTTCAAGGAAAACTCACCGGAATTGTCGAGGGTCAAAGTCGCCAATATGGCGGGCTTTGCCAATATCAATATCTGCTCGCAGTGCGGCGCCTGCATCGGCGTCTGCCCGACACAGGCGCTTGAGCGCGACGCCAACGGAGTGGTGCAGGTCCGCAGGGACAAGTGCACCTCCTGCCTGATGTGCGTCGGCTTCTGCCCGTCGGCCTCGATGTTTTTCGACGGAGACAAGCAGACGGAGCCTTTCAAGTGCATCGCCTGCGGCATATGTGCGCGCAAGTGCCCCACGGGAGCCCTTGAGCTTGTAAACGTACCGGCAAAGGCATAGAAGGGAGAATAAAGATATGGCAAACGCACCGATGAAACTTCTGGCGGAGTGGTCATTCGAACCCGCAAAGATACATCACGGCTATTCAAAAGAGACACTTTACATTGGCCTCGGCAATAAGGACGGCAACTATAAGTTTGAGAAACGCCCCGTCTCCGAGGATATGATAGAAAAATTCACCGGCGGCCGCGGCTTCGGCCTCAAGCTGCTCTGGGACGCGGTAACGGAAAAGACGAAGTGGGACGACCCCGAGAACGAGATCGTCATCGCCGGCGGCCCCTTCTGCGGCATCACGCAGTATCCCGGCGCGGGCAAGTGCTACTCCGTGTTCCTCTCCCCCGCCACCAAACAGACCTATAACAGCAACGCCGGCGGCTATTTCGCCCCCTTCCTCAAGTTCACGGGCTTCGACGCGCTTGAGCTGCAGGGCAAGGCCGACCGTCCCGTAGTCGTCTTCATCGACGGCGACAACAATAAGGTGCAGGTATTCGAGTCCACGCTTGAGGATATCAACGCCTACGCCGTCTCGGAGGAGCTCCACGAATATTTCGCGAAGGACGAGGCCGACAAGCGCACTATCTCCGTCGTCTCAAGCGGCATCGGCGCTCGCACAAGCTACTGGGCCGGCATGAACTTCAGCTTCTACGACGTGCGCCGCAAGGCCGTGCGTCTGAAGCAGGCGGGGCGCGGCGGTGGCGGCACGGTGCTCCATAACAAGGGCGTAATCGCGCTTGTCGTAAAGCGCACGCACTTCACAGGGCTGGAGAACGACCCCGTGAACATCAAAGCGATCCAGCGCGCCGGCGCGAGCCTCCACAAGCGTATCCACGACCTTGACGACAAACAGTGCAAGATGCGTTCCGCCGGTACTGCCCACCTTACCGAGATCATGGACGACTACACGCTGCTGCCGGTCAACAACTACAAGTTCGGCCGCCACAAGGATATCAACAACATCAGCTCCGAGTCCTACATAAAGCTCTTCACTCAGGGGATGGCCGACGGCTGCTGGTACGGCTGCTCGCTCGCCTGCGCGAAGGCGGTCGATCACTTCCCGCTGCAGACCGGCCCCTGGAAGGGCAAAGAGGTCATCGTCGACGGCCCCGAATATGAGACCGCGGCGGGGCTCGGCTCCAACCTCGGCATCTTCGACCCCCTCTGGACGATCGAGGCAAACTTCTACGCCGACCACTACGGCCTTGACACCATCTCCCTCGGCACCGGCATCGCCTTCGTCTGCGAATGCTTCGAGCTGGGGCTGATCAACAAGGAACATACGCACGGCCTGGACCTCAACTTCGGACAGAAGGCCGACATCATGGAGCTCATCCACCGCATCGCCTACGGCAAAGACGAGTTCGCGATCGCCTGCGGCAAGGGCATCGAGGTGGCGCGCGAATACTTCGCCGAGCATTACGGCGCGGACATGGAAAAAATGATGAAGATCGGCATGGTCTGCCAGGGGCTCGAGGCCTCCGAATACCGCTGCCAGGAATCGATCGCCCAGTGGGGCGGCTACTTCCTCACCCTCAAGGGACCGCAGCACGACGAGGCGTGGCTCATCTTCATGGACATGGTCAACAAACAGCTCCCGACATACGAAGATAAGGCGGAGGCGCTCTTCTTCTTCCCGAACTTCCGTCTCTGGTTCTCGCTGCAGGGCCTCTGCAAGCTGCCGTGGAACGACATCGAACCCGCCGACAACGGCATGAAGTACAAGGGTATCGAAGCGGCGCGCGTGCCGGAGCACCTTCAGAACTACCTTGACATCTTCGAGGCGATCACCGGCAAGCACCTGACGCGCGACGGCCTCATCGAACAGTCGGAGAAGGTCTACAACTTTGAGCGCATCTTCAACCTTCGTATGGGCAAGGGCACGGCGAAGTACCACGAAGCGCCGGACCGCGGCCTCGGCCCCGTGTGGGAAGACGAGTGGAACGCGCGCCCCGAATACTTTGACGAGAAACTCAAAGAATTTGGCATCGATATCAGCGGTCTTTCCGTCAAGGAGAAGATCGACCTGCTCCAGAAGCACCGCCGCGAACAGTGGCACATGCTCAAGATGGCCGTCTACAAGCGCCGCGGATGGAACAAGAACGGCATTCCCACCCTTGCGACGGTGAAACGTCTTGGTATAGATTATCCCGACGTGGTGGCGCTTCTTGAGAAGCATTTGAAGCCAGAGGACGAATTCGAAGATTAATATTAAAGGAGAGTTATGCGCATGATAACCGTCAACGGAGAAAAATCGCCTTGGAGAGAGGGACTCACGGTACAGCAGCTTCTCGATGATAAGAATTTTACCTTCAAGATGCTCGCCGTATGGGTCGACGACAACGTCGTCGACAAGAGCCGCTATTCGGAGGCGAAGATCCCCGACGGAGCGAATGTGCAGGTGATCCACAACATCAGCGGCGGTTAAACCCCGCCGGGAAAACACCGTAATATCTAAAGCGGCGGGCGCCTTCGGCGTCCGCCACTTTTTCTTTGCCGGACAGTGGAAAATCAGCCTCGGCATTGACAAAAATATATTTTCGGGTGTTAAATACACGGGAAATGATTTTTGCGGAAATGGAGAAAATCGATGGCGACAAACCTTAAGAGCTCCTATTTTTACTTTACAGGCTGGAACTGGGACTATTATTTTAGTCGCAGTCAAATCGTTATGGCTTGAGCTCTTTTGTGTGATATATAAAAACCGTCTTAAAAGATATCTCACCCGGAGCGAAAGCCCCGGGTGATTTTATTTTGCGCGGAAGACGGCAACTGGAAAGAGGCGGTACTTATGGGGTTCAAAATTACCATCGCGGGTCTGGGGCTGATGGGCGCCTCGCTCGCTAAGGCCCTGCACGGCTGGCGGAATGCCGGTATCTGCGGCGTTGAGACCGACGCCGCGGTGCTTGCGAGGGCGCAGGCCGAGGGTGTGATAGACAAAGGTTACGTTCTGGATGAAACGAACGCGCGGGAGGCGCTCGACGCCGACCTCGTCGTGATCGCCCTCTATCCGCGCGCCGCGCTGAACTTCCTGCGCGGCTGCGCCCGCTGCGCCAAAGAGGGCGCGCTCTGGAGCGACCTGACCGGCATCAAGGGCGCCTTGATCGAGGAGGCGCGCAGGTCGATGCCGGCGGGAGCTGAGTTCCTTGGCGCGCACCCGATGGTGGGGCGCGAGAGTTCCGGCTACGCGGCCTCCGACGGAAAACTTTTTACCGGATGCAACTTTATCATCACGCCGCATGAGAAAAACTCGCGCGGGGCGGTCTCTCTGCTCCGGGAGATGGCGGCCTACGCGGGGGCGGCGCGCGTCATTGAGACGACGCCGGAAAAACACGACCGGATGATAGCCTACACCAGCCAGATGGCTCACGTGCTCGCCGCCGCCATCCTGAACAGCGGGCTGCTGTTTGAGAGCAAAGGCTTCGAGGGCGGCTCCTTCCGCGATCTCACCCGGGTCGGCACGCTTAACCCAGAAATGTGGAGCGAGCTCTTCTCCATGAACGCGGCCCCGCTGGGCGGCGTCCTCGCGGAGCTGGAAAATAACATCGCCGCGCTGAGAGGGCTAGTCGAATCTGGAAATCAGAGCGAACTGGAGGCGGCGCTCGCCGCCTCCACACGGCGCAAAGAAGAATATCTGAAAGCGCCTTACGCGGCGGGCAAGGAGTCGGTCCGATGAAAAAGGTAAGCATAACGATAACCCCCAAGCCCCTCTCCGGGACGATAAAGATCATGCCCAGCAAAAGCATGTCGCACCGGCTGGCGATCTGCGCGGCGCTCGCGGGAGATTCGCTGGTCCGCTCCCTGGGGCTCAGCGAGGACATAATGGCGACCTGCCGCGCGCTGCGGGGGCTGGGCTGCGAAATGGAGCTGAACGGCGACATGCTCGCAACCCGCTCAAAAAAAAGCGTATCAAATGATACGGCGCCTCTTGACTGCGGCGAATCGGGAAGCACGCTGCGCTTTCTCATCCCGCTGGCCCTTGACGGAAGGCGGCGGAGGTTCACGGGGCAAGGACGCCTGCTGAGCCGCCCGCAGGATGAGTACGCGCGCCTCTTCGCGGAGCGGGAGATCGAATTTATCCAAAAAGGAGACTATATCGAACTGTGCGGGCAGCTGCGCCCCGGCCTCTTTAAGATACGCGGCGACGTCTCAAGCCAGTTCATCTCGGGACTGCTCTTCGCCCTCCCAACGCTGGGCGAAGACTCCCGCATAGAGATCACCACGCGGCTTGAGAGCCGAAGCTACATAGACCTCACCCTCGCGGCGCTCGCGGAGTTCGGCGTCAGCGCCAAATGGGAGGAAAATGAGCGCGGCTGCGCGCTGAACATTCCCGGAAATCAGCGTTTCTCCCCCGCCGCCGTCTCCGTTGAGGGAGATTTCAGCCACGCGGCCTTCTGGCTCGCGGCGGGAGCGCTCGGCGGCGGCGCGGCGCTCTCCGGGCTGAAAAAAGAGAGCAGGCAGGGAGACGCGAAAATCGCGGAGCTGCTGCGCCGGATGGGGGCCGCCGTGGAATGGCGCGGCGATAAACTTTACGCCGCCCCCTCAAAGCTGCGCGGCACGGAGATCGACGTCTCGCAGACCCCGGACCTCTTCCCGATACTCGCCGTACTCGCCGCCTGCGCGGAGGGAGAAACGCGGCTCGTCAACGCCGCCCGTCTGCGTATCAAAGAGAGCGACCGCCTGGCGGCGATGGCCGCCGAACTGACCGCGCTGGGAGCGGAGGTAAAAGAGGGGACGGACTCGCTCACCCTCGCCGGAGGCGGCGGCCTGCGCGGCGGCGCGGCAGGCGCCCACAACGACCACCGTATCGCGATGAGCCTGGCCGTCGCCGCCTCAGCCTGCGGCGGGGAACTTACGATAGACGACGCAAACTGCGTAAAAAAGAGCGCCCCCGGCTTTTGGGAGGAATACCACGCGATGGGCGGCAGCTTTGTGATGGATAAGGAGGCACAATGATGAAATATTCGATCTTTGGAGAATCGCACGGGCCGGCGATCGGCGTCCTGCTGAACGACATTCCCGCCGGCGCCGCGCTGGACATGGAGGAGATATCCTTCGAGATGGGACGCAGAGCCCCCGGCAAAAGCGCCGTCTCCACGGCGCGTAAAGAGGCCGACGTTCCCGAGATACTCAGCGGACTATGCGGCGGCTTCACCACCGGCGCGCCGCTCTGCGCGATAATAAAAAACACCGACGCGCGCTCCGGCGACTATTCGCTGCTCAAGCGCTTTCCGCGCCCCGGCCACGCCGACTACACCGCCGCCGCGCGTTACGACGGTTTCGCGGACATGCGCGGAAGCGGCCAGTTCTCGGGACGCCTCACCGCGCCGCTGGTCTTCGCGGGCGCGGTGGCCAAGCAGCTGCTGGCAGGACGCGGGGTCTTCGTGGGAGCGCATATCGCCGCGATCGGCGGAATCCGCGACATCTCGCTTACGGAGGGCGGCTTTCTAAAAGATAAAACCGCCGAAACGGTATTAAGGGCGGCGGCGCGCAAAGAGCTGCCGGTGATCGACGACTGCGCGGGAGAGAAAATGCGCGAGGCGATCGCCGCTGCCAAAAGAGAGGGCGATTCTCTCGGCGGCCTGATAGAATGCGCTGCCCTCGGCCTCGAGGCCGGTATCGGCGAGCCCGGCGCGGATTCGCTTGAAAGCCTCATCTCACGCGCCTGCTTCGCCGTCCCCGGCGTTAAGGGCATCGAATTCGGAGCCGGCTTTGCCTTCGCGGAGATGCGGGGAAGCGCGGCCAACGACCCCATGGAGATGGCGGACGGCAGGGTGTCAATGAGGACAAACAACAACGGCGGCGTCAGCGGCGGCATCTCGACGGGCGCGCCGCTGCTCTTCCGCGCCGCGCTGCGCCCCACCTCCTCGATCGCCCGCGAGCAGGACACCGTCGACATGGAAAAGCGCGTAAACGCGAAACTCGTCGTTCCCGGACGCCACGACCCCTGCATCGTCCACCGCGCCGTACCGGTGATCGAGGCCGCCGCCGCGCTCGCGCTGCTGGAGGCGCTCCAGAAACTATACGGGATACGCGGCCTGAGCGGGCGGCGGCAGTGACCTTACGGAAAAATCCATACCAGATGCGAAACGAGGAAAAATCATGCTGAAAGAATACAGAGAAGAGATACGCGAACTTGACGAAAAAATCCTGGAGCTGATAGAGCGGCGGCTGGACATCGCGCGCACCATCGCCGAATATAAAATGGACCGGGACATCCCCGTCACAGACGCCGCGCAGGAAGAAAACGTCATCGACCATGTGGTATCGCTCGCGAAACGCGAGGAAGACGTGCCGTACATCCGCCGTTTTTGGCGCATGATGCTAGAAAACAGCCGCGCCGTGCAGCACAAAGTGGTCACCGGCGACAACATCACGGGACTCTGGCTGCGCGAAATGATACGGAGCGCGGCAAAGAGAAAAGAAAATCCGCGCGTCGTCTACAAGGGCGGCGAGGGCTCCTACGGCCACGAGGCCGCCGCGGCCTACTTCGGCGACGGCGGCTTCGGCGGCTGCTCCACCTACGAAAAAGTCTGCCGCGCCGTCAAAAACTGCGACGCCGATTACGCCGTGCTGCCCCTCGAATCAAACACCGCGGGGGCGATGCCCGGCGTCCGCGAACTGATAAACAAATACGGCCTCTACATCGCGGGCGAACAAAACGTCCGTCTCGACGACTGCCTCGCCGCCCCCAAAGGGGCGAAACTCGAAGAGATCACGGAGATACACGCGCACGAACAGGTGCTCGCTCGCTGCAGCGCCTTCCTTGAGGACCATCCCGAAATCAGGGCCGTTCCCAGCCTCAGCTCCTCCAAATGCGTAAAAAAGATCGCCGAGGAAAATTCACCGCGCAAGGCGGTCATCACCTCCGGCTTCGCCGCCGAACTGAACGGGCTTGAGGTGATCGCCCCCTACGTCAGCGACAACCCCGGGAGCTGCACGCGCTTCGTGATCCTCACGGATAAATTCGAGATATCCCCCGGCGGGGACAAGGTCAGCATGGCGTTCACCGTACGCCACCGCGCGGGAGCGCTTCAGCGCGTCCTCGGCATCTTCGCCGACTACCACCTGAACCTCTCCAAGATAGAATCCGTCCCCGTCGGCGGCGCGGACTTTGAATACCTATTCTTCACCGACTTCACGGGAGACATTGCGCAGGCCAACACCCAAAAGGCGCTCGCGCTCGTCGAGCAGGAGTGCGACTTCCTGCGCATCCTCGGCAACTACAAGAGCAAGCGCCGCAACATCGTCCTCGTGGGAATGCCGGGCAGCGGCAAAAACGCCGTCGGAAAGGCGCTCGCGCTTCAAATCGGCATGGAATACTACGACACAGACGCCCTCATCGAAGAGCAAGAGGGCAAAGACACCACGAGTATCTTCGCGGAAAACGGCGAAAAATACTTCCGCGACGCCGAGACGGAGATGTCGAAAAAGGTCTCGTCGCTCGGCGGCGCGGTCATCTCCACCGGCGGCGGTACGATGATGCGCCCGGAAAACGCGCGCGCGCTGCGGCGCACCGGCTACGTATTCTTCGTCAACCGCCCAGTGGAGGAGATACTGGAGAGCGTCGACCTCTCAAACCGGCCGCTGCTAGCGGGCGACCCCAAACAGATATACAAACTCTACGCCGACCGCCTGCCCACCTACCGTGCCGTCGCGGACTACGAGGTGCGCAACGACGGCGAGCTGAGCCAAGTGGTAAACGCCCTCGATTCGATAATAGAGCTGCTCAAGGGCGGCTACCGCGCCGTATAAAAACACCGCCCCACGCGGCAATCAGGACCACCGGATATACCAATGATCCTGATTGCCGCGGCATACGGATATGGACTTAGAAATCTCTCCTGTTCCAAACCTTGTCTTGTAAAAAAATTATTTCGTTTTATAATAAACGCATTACGTAAAATTACTGTTTAAAATTATAGTCACAATATATCTAAGGGGAGAGTCTTATATGAAAACATCGACAGCATCACCGCTGCCTCCAGCTCCGCGGCAATCAAAACAAATATCTCTTTTTCTTCTTGCATTACTTATCTTCACCGTGTCAATCTGTCTGCGCATGGTTTCCTGGGCTGAAGTAGTACCGGAGCAGCCGGCGTTAAGGGACGGTATATATGAGATCTCAAAACCGGAGCATCTTGCGTGGTTCCGTGATACCGTAAACGGAGGGAATATTAATATCAGCGCAAAACTCATGAACGATATCGACCTTTCAAAAAACAGCGCCGCGTCGGAGTGGCTGCCGATAGGCCAAGATTCCCACACCTTTAACGGTACATTTGACGGCGGCGGCCATACGGTCAGCGGCTATCTGGCTCATAATGTCGGGGGGGGGGACTTTTCGGCGTAATTGGCAAAAATAGCAAGGTAATGAACCTCACGGTTAGCGGTGAGGTGGACGGAGCCAATACCGACAAAGTATATTCCGGCGGCATCGCTGGAGATAACCGTAAAGGCCTGATAACAAACTGCACCAACATCGGCATCGTCACCACCGCCGGCGGAACCATCGAGAATAACGCAGGTGGCATCGCGGGACTAAACAGCGGCACGATAATAGGCTGCGGCAACTCAGGAGATATTCAAGCCACAGGAAATGGTTATGGCACCAACGCGGGCGGTATTGCGGGGCAGGGCAGCGGCGGCAGGATAGAAAACTGCCGCAGTTTTGGCTCTTGCAATATCACCGCCTCCGGCAATAGTGAAGAACTTTACTACGCCGGCGGTATAGCCGGATGGAATCGCGCTAACGCTAAGGTGATAAACTGTGTCAACTTAACTTCCGGCGACGTCAAGGCCTCCGGCGGTGAATATTCTGAATGCGACGCGGGCGGCATCGTCGGTGAAAATGACGGTGGTATTATAAAATACTGCGCTAAGACGGGAAGCGGCGGTATTATCGCCCCGGCTGACGAAGGCAATAATAAGGCCGGAGGCATAGTCGGTTACAGCGCTGCTGGAACAGTAACAGATTCCGTAAATTCAGGAATTGGAACCGTCACCACCACAGATAACTATCTCGTAGGCGGGATTGCCGGAGAAAATGAGGGCACCATAGAAAATTGCGGCTGGCTTGAAACAGCGGGACTGAATGGCTGTGGTTACGATTGGGTCAGCTCCAATTCCTACTGCAGCTTCACCGCCGCCCAAGCCAAAGATATCACGACCTCACTCTCCGCCGCACTCACACAGCCGAGCCTGAATGACGGCGGCAAGGCGCAGATAAACTTTACCATCTTCCCCGGCGGTACATTCGCCCCAGAGGCAAAAGACATAGCACTCTCTTATGACAATACTGTTATAGATGCAAAGTACGCTGACGGCGAAATAAACGTCACCGCCCTCAAAGAGGGGCGCTCCGAGCTTACGGCGGACGTCACGCTGACGACGACCGGTTTTGACTCCACGCCAGCGCCCTCCTCCCCGCACACTTACTCCTTCACCTTCGATATAGAGGTCTCTTCCGTTCACGTGACAGACGTGAGCTTAGACAAAAGCTCCCTGTCTCTAATGAGGGGAGAATCGACAAGGCTCATCGCGACTGTGATCCCCGACAACGCGGCGGACAAGACGGTCATCTGGGATAGTCTCAGCGCCGACGTCGCCTCGGTCGACAATACAGGGCTCGTGACATCTATCAACAGAGGAGAAACAACGATAACCGCCACCGCCGGAGGCGTCACCGCCAGCTGCGATGTGACCGTCCTCCAGAAAATCGAAAGCGCATATGTTACGCTCTCGCCGGACGTCTTCGTCTACGACGGCGAGGGGAAGACACCTGATGTTGAGGTCATCATCAGCGGCGATATCCTCTCTAAAGACAAAGATTACACCGTAAGCTATGACCATAACCTCGATGCCGGGAACGCGACGGCAACGGTGACGGGCATTGGATTCTGCGCAGGCACGGTAAGCGCGGACTTTGAAATCAAGCCAAAGGTCACGACATTTATCATAGAGGACATACACGACCAGAGCTATACGGGAAGCGAGATAAAGCCGGAGCCCAATGTTATGGACGAAAACCGACTCCTCGAAAAGGGCAAAGACTACAACCTGGGCTACAGCAACAACACAAATGCGGGCATGGCGGCGGTCACAGCCACCGGGAAGGGCAACTACGAGGGCAGCTCCGGCGGCAGGAACTTCAGAATCCTACCCAGGGCCGCCTCCCCCGACGTCACGGATAAGACACGCACCGACAGAGACTCCTCCGGCGTCCTCGTCGTCGAGCCGAATACAACGGAGGAGTTTGCCATCTATGACGCGTTTGACCGTCTGAACCTTGACAAGACCCTGCCCGACAACATCAGCGCCGACGCGCGGGCCGTACAGGCGACCAGCGCCGATATCTTGACCGACATCGCTTCGGCGGACAGAGACAGGGTGCGGGAGGCGATAGGGCGCTACTGGAATCTTGCGCCGACCTCTCCCGATAAGGTGCGCATAGTAAGCGTCCTCGACACCGTCGCGAAGGATAAAGCCCCCGAGGCCTCCAAGACCGTATGGGGCAAGATATGGGCCTATATCAGCGGAAACAAAAATGATACGGACTTTGGCCGCGGCGATTATCTGCCCTTACAGACGAACTTCACGATAACCAGCGCCGATATCGCCGCGCTGCCGGAAGACATCAGGGAGGGGCTCACGAAGGATAATTTCCTTGAGCGTATCAGCCTCTTCGCCGCCGTCACGAGCGGCGACAGTGTCTCCATGGAGGCGCGCGCCCTGAACGACGTCGCCTCTTCGGACGAATATATCATGGTGACAAAAGATAATGATGGAAGCTATAAGATAAAGACGCGCCTCCTGCTCTTCAACCGCGAGGGTAAGGTTACAAAAGGCCCCGGCGCGCCCTTCGTGATGGCCGCGGATATACAAAGCGGCGACAAGACGACACGCGAGGGCAATTATTTCATCGTCGAAGACGGCAAGACCGACGACCGCTATCAGGTGACGATGGCCTTCGCCGTCAGGGAGGCAAACAGCGCCTCCGTCAGCCTCACGGTATCCGGCGATATTGAGCCGCTGCTCGTATCGTGGATGATAAGCGGCGATACGGTTGAACACAGAGGAAACACCAGCGCCGATATCAATGGAGGCGAACAGAGCGTAACGCTGAGCTCCGATATCCCCTATGGTTATCACGTAACGCTCTCCGACGGGAGCCAAACCCTTTCGCCCGATGTAAGGACAATCTCGGCTGACGTCGATTGGGGCGGAGCGTGGAATATCTTAGCGGAGTTCAGCAAGATAACGGCAAATAGCGTGACCCTTGACAAAAACGCCCTCGCCCTGCCAATCGGCGGAAGCTGTACCCTGGCCGTCACCGTCGAACCGCAGGACGCCTACGGCGGCGTCTCCTGGGTGAGCGCCAGTCCCGATATCGTCAACATAACGGCCTCCGACAACAAGAGTGCCGCTATAACGGCAATAGCGGCGGGAACGGCAACGATAACCGCGGCCACGGGAGACAAGAGCGCGTCCTGCACCGTAACGGTGAGAAGGAGCGCCGACGAGGGCGACGGAGTCAGGCCGCTGGCCCCAGGCACCGTAATACCCAACATCGATATCATGGACGGCGGCCCCATACCCGTAAAGCCCGAATACATCACCGATCCGGCAAAACAGGACGAAATCATAAAAAAGATCGGGCTCGCCTTTGACGACACCGCCCTGACGGAAAAGGGAGAGCTTGTGATCTCCGGCGGCCTCGTCAGCAAAGCGGCGGACGAGGTGATCTCCGGCGACGCGGAGACGGTCTCCAAAGACGCCGTCATCTACCTGCCGCTGGTAGAGAGCCACGCCGCCGAGGCTGGCAGGATACACGCCCTCGGCTTCACCGTCAGCGGCGACGTTTTCGGCGAAATAGACGGCGTAAGTCAGATCCGCGTCATAAAAATATTCCCCGACGGAACGGGCAGGCCCTTCCGCGTCGTCACGAAGGCGGAGGAGATAGAGGACAAGACCGTGGCGCTCTACGACGCCGACGATAACATCGTGACGGGGGCGATAGAGCCTGATAGGGAATACACTCTGGCCGTATTCATAAGAGACAGCGGCGATTACGACCTCGACGGCGAAGAGGACGGCGGAGTGATAGATCCGATCGCGATAATCAGACAGGCGCAGCCCCCCGTCCCCACACC
>NZ_JAJBUX010000054.1 GCF_020860125.1 Cloacibacillus sp.
TAGTTTTCGTTCTTTGTGGGGCATGATCGAAGCACATGCATTATGTTTGCGGTTTTGCTTATGCCCTATCGATGATAAACGGAGTTTTTTCTTAAAGCCTTCCTCTCTGAGGAAGGTGGATCGCCGCCGCTTTTGCGGCGAGACGGAAGGAGTGTTGCTCTGTTTGGCGTAGGAAGCGCGCCAAACAGAGCCTGCGGCAAAAGCCGCGTGAGAACATAAGGTCAACTCCCCCTTACCCCGCTTCGCGGGACTCTGTTCAAGAGAGGGAGTCAAAAACCTATGCTAAATCGCTATTTACCTTTTTTTCTACCCAAAGGAAATCGGCGTTTAGACGTGCGAATAACGAAATGACTGAGGGTTTGGCAAGCGGAGGCGCACTAAAGTGCGGTGAGCATTGCCAAGCCCCCAGTCATGAAGTTAGTCGTGCTTATAAACGCCGATTTATCAGATGTTGCGCCAGCGCTTAAAACCTTTGCCCACCACCTCGTTGGCTTCGGTGACCACCATGAAAGAGCTGGGGAAATGCTCGGCGAGAAACCTCTTGAGCTCCACCACCTGGCGCGGCATCAGCAGGCACATGATCGTGAAGCCGTCGCGGCGTTTGTAGCCGCCTTCGCTTGAGAGCAGCGTACAGCCGCGGCCGAGTTTTTTGTTGATGAACTCCACCACCGCGTCGGTATTTGAAGCGACGATGAAGACGAGGCGGCGTTTGTCGAAGGAGGCCAGCACGCTGTCCATCGTCATGCCGCAGATGTAGCAGGAGATGAAACCGTACATCACCTTTTCAAGGCCGATGATGCTGAAGGATATGGCGAGAATGACCATATTGAAATAAAAGCTGAGCCGTCCGACCTCCATGCCGTAACGCTTTTTAAGTACGGAGATCGCGATGTCGAGACCGCCGGCGCTTATGCCCTCACGGTATAACAGGCCGATGCCGAGTCCTTTAATGACGCCGCCCGCCACCGCTACCAGGAAGATATCGTCCATTATCGGAAAATTGATGGTCTGGAGTATGTCAAGTACCGCGGAGAGCACAAAGGCGTTTATGACCGTCCAGATAAGAAAGCGTTTAGAGAGCGTTCTCGCGCCCCACGCAAGCAGGATGATGTTCAGGACGAGCAGCACGTAGGCGGGGTTCAGTCCCAGCGTATACTTGAGCAGCACGGCGATGCCCATGACGCCCTGGTCGGCGAATTTGTAGGGTATCGTGAAGCCCACTACGCCCACCGCGTAGATCACGATGGCCGCCATGGATATCAGCAGAGTCTTCCACTCCGAAAAGAAGAGCAGCTGCGCCTTTCTATAGAGGTGTTTCCATTTTATCTCTTCGATCATATGTTCCATTTTTTATTCTCCTCATTGGGTTCTTGCTGCCCTTATTATATCTGATTTACCGCCTTTATTTACTATCGCAGGCTATTTTTTACAATCCGTAGTTTCACTATAAATAAATTTATGGCTTCCGCCAATTAAGGTCCCGCATGCTGTGATAAAATGTACTGTGAAAATCAATTTGGCAGGAGGAATAGAAATGGCGGCACCTATGCAGATAAGCCTCGAAGAGATCATCTCAATGCTTCTTCAGCGCGTTGAATCTCTCTCCGCGAGCGACGAGAACAGCAAGACGAAACAGAACATCATAAACCGGGTCCTTTATAAAAAGGGCATACTCACGGACGATGACATCCTTGAATCCGTGAAGGACGAGTATCGCATGCTCAAGGAGCTGGGCGTGATACAGGCCGAGCCTGACGATGCTATGTACAAGACGATCACCGACGGCATCCTTCAGTGGATCAAAGGCGACGTCGACGGTATAAAGCAGTCGATGGCCGATTACGAGAAGAAGCTTCAGGAGTACGCCCGCGAAGAGGCGGCGAAGAAACCGAAGATCGAGGTGGCCGGCGCGAACATCCTGAATCAGCTCGACGCGGCGGCGGGTAAGAAGGGCGGTAAGCTCATCATCTAAAATCGGCGTTTATAAGCACGATTTGCGTCATAAAACGGTGGTTCCGAATCCTACGGCAAAGGCATCCGCATGCCGCGGCAATATGGATAATTTGAGAATGTCCCCGCCCTGTGGCGGGGACATTGCCTTGCAATCGCCGTAGGTTTTTGTTTTTTCCGCATGTCGTGAGTTAGCCCTAGAGCCACTGGTCTCCGGCTCGGAGGATTGCGCGGCAAGTCAGGGACATACGGCGGCTTTTGTCTCAATATGCTGGACGATAAACCGCAATTTATCTCTTTTCCCGTCCAAAGGAAATCGGCGTTTAGACGTGCGAATAACGAAATAACTGAGGGCTTGGCAAGCGGAGGCGCACTAAAGTGCGGTGAGCATTGCCAAGCCCTCAGTTATGAAGTTAGTCGTGCGTATAAACGCCGATTTATTAGGGCAGCGGCCCATCCCAGAACCGCGGCACCCCGATGGTGTAGCCTATCGTGAAGCCTCCGTCGTCGTCGTATACGAAGACCAGCTTGCCGCTGAAGTTATTCATCGGGACGGATAGCGCAAGGCCTACCTCCCAGCGGCTGTCGGCGCTGTTCCAGTCATACATCACCTGCCCGTAGTTGCCGAAGAGCTCCATATTGACCCCGCCCCACCACGAACGGGTGAAGACGCGCTCTATGCCAAGGTGGAACCAGTAGGCCTGATCTCCGACCAGCGGGTGCTGTCCGAGGCTGTACAGCTCCTCGCGCGTGCCGAGCATAGCCGCATAGGCCAGGTTATCGGCATCCCCAGTTTTGAGACCGCCGGCGAAGATCACCTTGCCCTTTTGCAGGAAGGGTACATAGGTGCTGAATTGAGTGTTGGAGACCACGTTGTGGTCTATCGGGAACCAGAGGTCGCTCATGACGACCATGCCTCTGGTCGGCAGGATCGGGTCGTCGAGGGTATTGAAGTTGAAGGTGAGATAGGGACCATGATCCTCGATCGCTTCGTTGCCAAGCGAAGTGACGCGCTGCGCGCCATAGCCGATGCCGATGCGCGCGCGGTCGTTAAGCCGCCTATACCAGGCGGCCTTTGCCGTGAATCTCTCAAACTCGGCGGCGCCGTAGTTATACGGCTCATATTCCTCGCGACGTCCCGCGAGCACCAGTCCCCACTGGGAGTCCTTTTCGTCCTCTACCGTGAAGTAGCGCATCATCGCGCCCCAGGTGGTGCCGAAGCGGTATTCGAGCGAGGTGGAATCTCCCGCCATGAGAGTGTCGTGCACCACCGCTGAAAGCGATATCCAGCGGTTCCAGTAAAGGTTGCTCGCGTAACCGTCGATGCCGAACTCATATTTGGCGGGCCGCTCGATCTGAAAGATGACGGCGACCGAGCCGCGCGAGATGATCTCTGTGCGTCCGTCGACGGATTTTATGTCGTCGCGCGTGGATATCTGGGCCACGGTGGCCGCCACGAGCCTCATATCGAGAGGTTTGCCGATCCAGTCCTCATACTTCTCGTGGAGTTCTTCCGCGACGCCAGCCGGTACTCCCTCGAAGCGGACCTCGGCTACTACCGGCGGCCCATGCCGCCTGCTGCGCTCCATCCGGCTGTGGTCCCAAGTGTGGCATTTCTCTTCGACAAGCTTTTTCAGCTCGGGAACTTTCTCCTCGGCCGCCTCGGCGCCCTTGTCGATTATCTTATCGTAGCCGCCGGAGGCGAAGGTGCTGAAGCCGCTCACATCAGGGGTGATGACGAGGTCGGCGGCATCTAGGTTTTCTCGTATCTGCTGCACCATAAGGATGTCGAGCGTCTGTGCCGCGACGTCAAACATCGTGTGGAAGCTCTCGTTCTTCTTCGTGATGTCCTCCGGCGAAAGGTTGACGGCGACGATCGGATGTCTGGGGAATATCTTTTTTGCCTCAAGGACGGGCAGATTGGCCTTTAGGCCGCCGTCTACCAGCAGCATGCCGTTCATCGGCCACGGATCGAAGATGACCGGGATCGACATCGAGGCACGCAGCGCCGAGGCGAGGTTTCCGTTGCGCAGGACGACGGTGTCTCCATTCCCCAGGTTCGTCGCCACCGCGGCAAAGGGGATCGGAAGGTGGTCAAAGTCCGTCACCGAGACGGTGGAGGTGAGCTCGCTGAGGAATGCGTACAGGTCCTTAGCGTTAAGGGCTCCGAGGCGCCCCTGCTCGTTTTTGTTTTTATCTATCGTGAGAGAGAAGAGCGAATCCCCGGGGGTGGCGGGCTTGTTGTAGCCGTTTATAAGATCGGTCCTGTTGCGTCCCGACATGATCTCCATGAGATCGACCTTCGACAGCACCTCTCGCATATCGGCGGGGGTGCGTCCCGAGGCGTAGAGTCCGCCCATAATCGACCCCATACTGGTGCCGATTATGGCGGCTACGGGGATATTTTCGCGCTCAAGCACCTCAAATACGCCGAGATGTGAGAGCCCCTTCATACCGCCGCCGCAGAGCACCAACACAACGCCCTCTTTGTGTGGGAAACCCCAGCTCTGCATATGCACCCGCGTCTCGGGGCTGTCCCTCTCGAACTCCGCGCGCGCCGCCCACTCTTCGCTTTGGCTGATATCTTTACCGGACAAGTCGTTGGATGTGCCCGCCGCGTACGCCGCGGCGCAATTCCCCACAGTAAAGAATGTCAAAAGCAGGGATAAAAAGATTTTATTCTTAAAGATTTGTTTCATCATTCGGCCACCTCGCAAAATACCTGAAAAACACTAAATATGGACTCTTTCTCAAGATAATTCTACGCTATTTATCTGCCATAAGTCTATCTCTTTACACAAAAATAAAGTGATGGACTTATATACGAACCCGCATATTAGTATTTTTAACGAAATACTTTGGCCATTCGCAGTCATTTGCGCCCATATCGCCGATATCGTCCCTTGTGCAAAGGTTACAAGACGGAGGCGATAATAAAAGCCGATTTTGTGCCTCCGTTCCAATGACATATCACATAAATTGAAATACATTATTCACGGACTGTTAGACTGCAGATAAAATAAATTAGCGAAGCGGCTGAAACAGATAGATTTTTTAAGGTTTGACGGCATCTTCCGGTAAGGTATGTTTTTTCGTGTGCTTTGCAGTGTGATTGATTCAGAACTGCCAGAGAGAGGGAGGTATGCAACATGAAAATATCGTTCATTGGCGCGGGCCATATCACGGAGCTTCTGATAAACCATCTTGTCTCCGACGTGATGTTCGAGGCGGGGGATCTGACGATTTCCGACCCCGACGGAAATAGATGCTCGGAGCTGAAGCGGAAATTTGGCGTCTCCGTCGCGGCGGACAACAGCGAGGCCGTTTCGCGGTCGGAGTTCACCTTTGTATGCGTACAGCCGCATATCGTCCGCAAGGTCGCCGCCGAATTGAAAGAGGCCTGTCTGCGCGGCCGGATTTTGATCTCCGTCAGCGCGGGGATCTCAACCGGCCTCTACCGGAGGGAGCTTCCCGATGCCGTAGTGGCGCGGATACTCCCCAATCCTCCCAGCGCGGTCGGGGAAGGGGCGATTCCCGTAACTGTCAGCGATAATGCGGACGAGGAACAGCTCGAAAGCATCATGAAGCTGGTCGGCCTGTTTGGAAAATGTTTTGTCGTCCCGGAGGACAAGATAGACATCTTTACCTCGCTGACGAGCCCAGCTCCCGTGCTGACCTTTTTTGAGACGATGATAGACGCCTCGGTCCTCTGCGGCCTCGACCGCGAGACTTCGTCGGCGATGGTCTTTCAGACGATAAGGGGCTGTCTCAGGATGTGGGAGAAGAACGGTTTCAATTTAAACGAGCTGATTGTAAAATCGTGCACGCCGGCGGGAACCTCGGTGGAGAGCCTGCGTGTCATGGACCAGATGAATTTCCGCGCCGCCGTTAAGGAATCTTACCGCGCCGCGTGGGAGAGGTCCAAAGGATTCAATAAAGAGGATTAGCGGCAGCGGTGTTTCAATGTATTCTCCGCCGGAGTTTGCCGCGGGGAAGATATTTGAAGAGCTGCCAGGATCGTTTCGGAGGGTGTTTATGGCTAAAGAGCGGGAAAACAGGTTAAAGAGGCTCACAATAGGTATCGACGTCGGCGGCACCAACACCGACGGGGTTCTTTACGATACGGAGGCGCGCCGCATTATATCCTCCGTAAAAACTCCAACCAACCACGCGGATTATCGAGATTCGATCGAAGCCGCTTTGGGCAGGCTGCTTCGCGCCGCTGACTCCGAGGATATAATCTCGCTCAACATCTCCACTACGCTTTCGACCAACGCCCTGCTCGAGGGCAAGGGCGCTCCCGTGGCGCTGGTGCTGATCGGCTACGAGGATTTTCCCCATATAAAGGATGAGATACTGCGGACAGTCTTGCCGGCGGCGCTGCTCTCCGTCCGCGGCGGCCATAACGGCTGGGGCAATGAGCGCGAGCCGCTTGACCGGGAGTCGCTGGCGCGCTTCGCCAGAGAAGAGGCGGGCGGCTATTTCGCCGTCTCGTCGCTCTATTCGCCGCGCAATCCCCTGCATGAAATGGAGGCCGCCGGAATGATCAGGGCCGCCGGCTGTGCGGGGCTCACCTGCGGCCACGAGATGGCCCGCTCAAAGCTGAACTCGGTGAAGCGCACTGTGACGGCCTTTCTGAATTCATCCCTGATGGAGGTGACGGAGCGCCTCATTCAAGGAGTGGAGTTCTGCGCGGCCTCGCATGGCCTCCGCTGCCCCGTGATGTTCCTGCGCAGCGACAGTTCGCTCGTCTGCGGGCGGTGGTGCGCGCGCTTTCCTCTGGAGACGGTATTCTCCGGCCCCGCGGCGAGCATGCGCGGCGCGATGCTGCTCGGAGGCGTATGCGACGAGGACGCGGTCGTCGCCGACATGGGCGGCACCTCTACGGACATCGGCGTCGTGAAAAAGGGAAAGGCCGTCTATTCAAAGGAGGGCGCCTTGATCGGGAATTACCGCACGATGATTCCCTCGCTTGAGATACGCTCGATCGCCCTTGGCGGCGACAGCGCGGTGAAACTTGGCGAAGGGGGAGAGCTCACCGTCGGCCCTGAGAGGGTGCGTCCCTACTGCCGCGCCTCCGAAGGGGAGGAATGCGGCTATACGCCGAGCGACGCGCTCTCCGCCCTTGGCGCGGCGGCGATCGGCAGCTGCGGCAGGAGCCTCCGCGCCTCAAATGAATATGGCGGCAGACTGGGCGTCTCGGCGGTGGAGTTCGCGCGCCTTGTGCGCGGCGAAGTGTCGAAGCGGCTGTCGGAGGCGCTTCATGGGAGCGGTGAAGAGTCTCGGCGTATCTGCGTCGGCGCGCCAGTCGCCTCTTTTGCCTGTGGCGCGGACTGCTCGGTGCCGGAAGAGGCGGCGATCGCGAGCGCCGTAGGCGCGGCCTCCAGCTCGCTCTCGCTGTCCTGCACCGTATCCATCCTGCACAGCTTCTTTGACGGGAACTTTTACGCCTTTCTTCCCGCGGGCCAGATAAGGGGAACGGATTTTGAGTCTGTCTATTCACGGTCCCGCGCGGCTCTCGAGAAATATCTGACAGAGCAGGTGGCGCTGATGGGCTTTCAGGAGGCCGCCGCCGAGATCAGCGAGGAGCGCGAATATATCGGAAAGGAAAGGTCTCTTCTGTCGCTCTCGACGGTTACTCTGAACGGCAAAGCTGTTGTGCATGATGCATAAATAAAAGACTGATAATTTGTCTGACTTCTTCAAAAAGTTCATCTAATTATTTATTATGCACAAAAATTAAATCTTATAGGGTCAATCTTTCATCAGCTCTTTACAATGACGACTGTTCTAAATTCGTATAAAGTATGGGCCATAATTTGCAGGGCCTATACAATTTGGAGGCATTGATAATGATAATTTCATTGAAAGAACGTATCGCCAACATATTGAGGGAGACGCCGCTTCCAAAGGCGCGGAACGTCATGGACGAATCGCGCAGGCTTGCCTCCGAGATAACTATAGGCCGCACAAAATTTATGGATAAATATGACGTTTCGTCAGAGCTTGAATATAAGCGCCGCTGTATCAAAGAGGGGCGAATCATGTACCATGCCCACATCGGCATGAACACCTGGAAGGAGACGGCCAAGGCGCTTGACGGAGTCTATAACTTCGCGCAGGATAACGGCTTCATACTCGACCGCGCCGGTATCTGCCTCGACCGCCGTATGTCTCTGCCGCCGGAGATGAGGAAGTCGGCGCCGCAGGAGAGCGGTCCCTATCTCGAAAATGAGGAAGACTGGCGCGAGGTGGGGCAGGCCGCGCCGATCCAGCCTCACATGGGGGACTTCATCATCGGTTTCCCCGCCTCGACGGTAAACGCGATGGCGGCGCTGCGCGCCGGCGTTACAACGGTGGGCAATCTTTCTCAGTTCTTCGCTCACGAGGCTCCGATGTGGAAGCGCACGGACATCACGACGGTCGAGACCGTCAAGGCGATAGGCATTATGGGGGCGCTTAGAGATAAGGGAGCGCTGATGCACTCATACCTTGACGACGGGTTCGGGGCGCTTTTCCTTGACTGCGCGACAAGCGCGGCCTGGGCCTATCTCGAAAGATACATCGTCGAAGAGCTTCTCGAAGCTAAGCTGGCCCACTGCGTGGGCGGCCTCATGTCGGACCCCGTAAAACGTTCGGGCTGGGTCTTTGCGCTTGACGAGATACACGACCATGACTGCATCGGTTCGATGTTCTACGGAGATACGATATCCTCGGACCGCGATCCGGAAAAGAACCGTTCGCTGACCGCCGAATATCTGCTGTGGGACATCATGGCGCAGCTGGAATGTCCTACCGGCCACGGACTAATGCCCGTACCCTTCACCGAGGCGCTGCGCGCCCCCTCGCTGGAGGAGATCTGCGAGGTCCAGCTCTGGACCCGCGAGATAGAACGTATCGCGCGCCGTATGCACCCGCATTTTGACTTCACGGCGAGCAAAGAATTTGCCTCTTCTATCTGCACGAAGGGAAAGGCCATCTTCCACAGCGCCCTCGATTTCTTCGCGGACTGCGGCGTCGATACAAGAGACGCCGTTCAGATGCTCTATATATTGAAGTGCATCGGCCCGCGCGCCTTTGAGGACGAACTGAATCCCGGCGCGCGGAGTAAAACGGCGGCGGAGGATAACCCGCCGATCCCCAACGATATCTTTACCATGACGCTGGCTCAGGTCGATATCTGGCGTCCGCGCTACGAGAGCGGCGAGGCGCGCAAAAAGCTCTCCGGTATAAAGGTGCTGCTGGCCTCGACTGACGTACACGAACACGGGCTGCTGCTAATAGACCGTCTGCTCTCGGCGGCGGGGGCCCTGGTGGAGAACATCGGCGCCGAACGCAACCCCGACGAGGTGGTCTCGGAGGCGGCGAAACGCGGCTCGGAGATGGTCTTCATCAGCACGCACAACGGCATGGCTCTCGAATACGCCCGCAATCTGCTCGATGAGATGGAGGAAGAGGACTACAAAGCCCCCGTCTGCATGGGCGGCGTGCTCAACCAGAACACGGCGGAGGGAACGACGCCGGCAGAGGTGAGCGGGGAGCTCGAAGAGATGGGGATAGCCGTGGTGACCGACCTGTGGCTGCTGCCGGAACGCGCCGCCGCCGCGAAAGAACATTTTTGCCGATAAGGCCTTGGGCTTTGTAATTATATACACATAAAAGGGGAGATTTATCATGCTACACAAGGGTTTTTTCAGGTTTTTCGCTTCATCGTTCACGGCGGCTGCGCTGATGTTGCTGCTTTGCTGCGCGCAGAGCGCGCAGGCAGCGCCGGTTATCCTTAAGTTCGCCGGACAAAATCCGCCGGACCACTACGCGACGGCGTCGATGAACGAGATTGCGAAGGCGGTCGAAAAAAAGACGGAGGGGCGCATCCAGATCAAGGTCTATCCCGCCAACCAGCTTGGCGATTATTCCCTCGTCTATGAAGAGCTCATCCGCGGCACGGTCGAGATGGCGGCCATCTCCTTCCCGAGCCAGTTCGACAGCAGAATGGACCTCATCTACGTACAGGGCTATACCAGCAGCTACGAACAGGTCGCGAAGGTCTATGACCCGAACGGCTGGTTCTTCAAAAAGATGGATGAATTCAACAAGGCTCTAGGCGTCAAACTCCTCGGCATGTATCTTGAGGGTATGGTCGGCATCGGCACCGTAAAAGATATGAGAGACCCGCTCAACCCGAAGGTCGATCACGGCGTACTGCTTCGCATACCGAACATGGATGTCTTTAAGACGGCCCTCGAAGGCGCGAAATACCGCACGATATCTATCCCCTTTGCCGACGTCTACCAGTCGATGCAGACGGGCGTCTGCGACGGAGACACCGGATACTCGATCGTGGCGGCCTACACGGCGCTCGGCGACGTTATCAAGAACTGGTACAACCTCAATAAAAACACGGAATGCCTCGGGATCATGATCAGCGCCAAGGTATGGGACAAACTCTCCGAGGGCGATAAAAAGATACTTCAAGAGGAGGTCAACAAGCAGGCCGCGCTCTCAATAAAGAACGCGGAGGCCAATGACAAAAAATACCTCGACCTGATGAAGAAAAAGGGCATCAAAGTCCACACATACACGACGGAACAGCTCCGCCCGCTCATGGAGGCCTTCGCGGCAACCTGGGGCCAGCTTGACAGCACAAAGGGTAAAGAGCTGATGGACGAGTTCCGCACGGAGATGAAAAATATACTGGACAGCACCAAACAATAAAGACATCCACAGGCCGCCCTCTGAATACGGAGGGCGGCGTATAGAGCAAGACATGCCGTTTCAACCCCAACAGAAGAAGAGGGCCGTGTATGAGCACGGCCCTCTTCTTTTCACCGGTATATATTATCCGTGAGTCAGCGGCTGCCGCCGCGGTTTCCGAGCTCCCTCATATAAAGCGCGAGATAGAAGGCGGTCACCTGCTTGAAATCCTGCATCGAGATGCCGAGGCGCTCCTCTACCTTTTGCAGGCGGTAAGAGAGGGTGTTTCTGTGCAGGTGGAGCCTTTCGGCGGCCTGCTGCTTACTGAAAAATGTTTCGCAGTAGACTTTGAATGTCTCCAGCAGGTCGTGCGCGTCGCCGTCGCTGCCGAGCGCGGCGAGCTTCTTTTCGATAAAGCGCAGGGAGACGTGCGGTTTTACCGAAATCAGCATCTCTTCCAGCAGCAGCCTGTTGAAAGTATAGGCGCCGGGGGGCAATGACAGTTTTTCGGCGATCCCGGCGACGTCCCAGGCGTTTCGGTAGGCGTTCGGCAGCTCGAAAAGATTGCGCGCGGGGTGCCCCACGCCGATGATAGTCTCCAAAGAGGCCTCCTTCAGCCTGTTGTATATCTCCTCGGCGGCCTCGCCCGATCTCTCGACATCCTCGTCCAGACGCTTCTCATCGGAGATGTCGCAGGGGCGTATCACGACGAAGCGGTCTCGCGCCACGCTCGCGATGATCGTCTGTGGATCGGGGAAAATCTCCCGCAGCAGCACGATGACACGGCCATGCATCGAGGAATAATCGATCTCGTCCTCTATCGGATCGGAGTAGTTCTCGTAGGATATCTTCACCGGGTTCTTTTCAAGCCCCAGGCCGCGGAAATTCGAGAAAAAGACGGCGATCACGCCGCGCGGTCTGTCAAGCTCGATCCCGAACTGTTCGGCGCGCTTTGTCAGCGACGCGTGGTCGTCGCTGCTTGGATCGAAGAGGCTGATCTCGCGGACGAGATCATTTATCTTCTTTTGTGGAGAGCTCATGGTGGGGGAGAGTATCTTTTCACGCAGCATGCTCTCTATCTGATTCTTCACCAGCATCGAGAACTGCAGCACGATTTCCGGCTCCCCAGCGATAGCGAAGGTGCCGATGACTCGTCCGTTATAAAAGAGCGGCACCGTGGAGCCAGGATACCATACTCCGAGCTTCTTCGCCGCCTCCGCATCGTCAAAGCTCATCTTCTTATACTTTATGCAGGGAATTGAGGGAGGATGGAAGTCCCCGATCCTCTCCTTCGCGGGAGAGCCGATTATGATCCCGTTGATATCCGTGATGATGATACTGCGGCCCATCATCGAGCTCAGATATTCCGAAATTTCCTGCGCATATTTTGATAGCATCATCTTACTCCTGTACTTGGGTCTAATCAGGATATCCGCCGGATGCGGAACGGTTTGCCCATAACATTATCCTGCCTGTCCGGCGTATACTGCCGGCCTCTATTTACTCCCGGTCCTCCCTGCGGAAGGGAACCCCTAACGCCGCCGGCGCACCCAGCAGCCGGCCCTTGCCGGCCCTGACGGATACGGCGGTCAATACGATTATAGTCATAATATAGGGTAGCGTCATAAGCAAAGAGGTGGAGATCGTGGAGCCCATCGCCTGCAGCCGCAGCTGTAAAGCTTCAACGCCGCCGAAAAGATAGGCTCCGAGCGCCGCGCGGGCGGGATTCCAGAGTCCGAAGATTACAAGGGCCACCGCGATCCAGCCGCGTCCGGCGGTCATCCCCTCGATCCACATCTGCGCGTAAACGACGGAAAGATAGCCGCCGCCCACTCCGGCCAGGCCGCCGCCGAGGATACAGTAAAAATAACGTATCCTTGTGACCGGCAGCCCCATAGCGTCAGCCGCGCGCGGGTTCTCTCCCACGGCGCGCAGGTTGAGCCCGGGGCGCGTAAAAAAGATGAACCAGCAGAGGAATATCACGAGGATATACGAGAGATAGACCATCGCGTTATGCTGAAAAAATATCGGTCCGATAAAGGGAATATCGGCGAGCAGCGGCAGGTTCATCTGCTTCATCCCCTGTATCGTCTGGCCGATCGCCGTGCGTCCCATCAGCGCGGAGAGGCCGTAACCGGTCAGCACCATCGCGAGGCCGCTCACGACCTGGTTGCACATCAGCGTTATACATAGGAAGGCGTGTATCAGCGTTATCGCGCAGCCCGCCGCGAAGGAGGCGGCGATGCCGAGCCACGGATCGCCCGTCGCCATCGTCACGGCAAAACCGGCGTAAGCGCCGACCAGCATAATGCCTTCAAGGCCGAGATTCATCACGCCGGCCCTCTCGGATATCACCTCTCCAAGAGAGGCGTAGAGCACCGGAGTTCCGCTTCTTACCGCCGCCGCGAGCACCACTGTGAGAAATTCCATTACGCCTCCTCCACGCCGCCGGAGGCGGCCTTTTCTCTTTCAACATGTACCACAGATATCTTAAAACGTGACAGAGTCTCCGCGGCGAGCACGGAGAACAATATCAGCCCCTGTAAGATCTGAAGGCTCGCCAGCGGCAGCCCCATCACCACCTGCAAAGTGTCGCCGCCGACAAGCAGTATGCCCATGAGGAAGGCGACGAGCGGAACATAGATCGGGGAGAGGCGCGCGAGCCAGGCGACGAGAATGCCGGTGTAGCCGTAGCCCATCGAGAAGCCGCGGCTCATGCGTCTGTAGAGCCCCGCCATCTCGCTCATTCCCGCGAGCCCCGCCACCGCGCCGCCGATGAAGGTGACCAGGAGGATATTCTTTGAGATATCGATACCGGCGTAGCGCGCCGCGCGCGGGTTCTCGCCGATCACCGATATCTCGTAGCCCCACTTGCTGCGCTTCAATATGATCTGAAAGACGACCGCGATCGCCAGCGCGATGAAGATGCCGCCGTGGATGCGCGTATTGCCGAAGACCCAGAGGCGCGCCGCGTCGGGAAAATTGGGCGTGAAGGGAAAGCCCATGCTCATTGGGTCCTTCCACGGCCCGTAGATGAAATATTCGCTGAGATTTATGCCGATGTAGTTGAGCATCAGCGTCGTGATCGTCTCGTTGACGTTCCAGCGCGCCTTCAGAACACCGGCGAGCATGCACCACAGGCCGCCAGCGGCGGCTCCCGCGGCGAACATCATTACAAACATGACGGCCCAGTTGTCGACGGGGAAATAGCGCACGACGGCGACAGTGGCGATCGCTCCGAGGCAGAGCTGCCCCTCGCCGCCGATGTTCCAGACGAGCATCTTGTAACAGATCAGCCCGCCAAGCGCCGTCAGCGTCAGCGGTATCGCCTTGGTGACAATCTCGCTGAGCCCGTAGCTGCTTCCGAGCGCGCCTTTGAGCACCTCATGATAGGCTTTCAATGGATTCACTCCGAGGCAGGCAAAGAGCACGCCGCCGGCCAGGAGTCCGAAAATGACCGCCGCGACGGGGATGAGGACGTTTACCCAGGGGGGATTGTAAAGGCGGGGTTCAAACTTCAGTCGAATCATCACAAAGCCTCCAGATCACGGATATACAACTGATAATTATAGCATTTTACATCTTAAATCGGCTAAAATCGGCGTTTATAAGCGCGATTTGCGTCATAAAACGGCAGCTCCGAATCCTCGCCGTATGCTAATACGGCTCCGGTATCGGAGCCACCGCTTTATTTAGCAACTCGCACTTCTAAACGCCGATTTTATCTTCGAATGAGTAAAAGGTTCGCTGGCCGCCTCAATTATGGAATTTTTTTTAAAGCGCAGCCACTATTTATTCTACGGCACTTCTTCGCGCCGATTTTACTGTTGTTATGCGAAATTTGATTTTAATGCTACATGAAGGCATTAGGTTGCCTCTGTTTTGTCATGCAGGGTTTGACCCTGCATGACAAAACTAGATCCCTATTTATCTCTTTTTCCAACCCGAAGAAAATCGACGTTTATAAGCAGAGAACCAAAACGCTGATTCTGCGTTTTGTGTGAATCGCTTAGTTTGTTCATCAGACGTGCAGATGACGACGCGAAATAAGGCCGGAAAACCGCAGGCGCACTTTGGTGCGTCGATCGCAAGGCAATGTCCCCGCCACAGGGCGGGGACATTTTCAAATTATCCATATTGCCGCAGCATGCGAATGCGTCTGCCGCAGGATGCCAGAGCCCAAAGTTATGACGCAAATCGTGCTTATAAACGCCGATTTATTGGTGACGATAAAGAAGAACAGAACACTTGGCCTGGTTGACGACCTTCAGCGCGGTGCTGCCGAGGATCATGCGTTCCAACGTCGTGTAGCCCTTGTTTCCGATTACGATGATGTCATAGCCGTCACTGTCGGCGACGCGGATGATCTCGCTTCCGGGGTTGTCCGCCACGTTCACGCGGACGCCGCATTTATGCCCGTCGGGCAGCGCGCCGTATTTTTCTTTGATCTCATCAACCAGCGTATTGATCTCTTTGGCCGCCGCCTCTTTGACCTTTTCTTCTGTGCTGTGGGCCTCTGGGGTGATGTAAAAGTGCATATTGTAGCCCTCGAGCGGCGTAGCCATCGCGGGGACTATGTGGAGAAAGGTGACGTCCGCTCCCAGCTGCTGCGCGTAACGGTAACCGTTGAAGGCCGCCTCGCGTCCGACGGGGCTGAAATCCACTGCGATCAACATTTTCATAATAGTTGTTCCCTCCTCTGTCTTATTTTTGCATTTCTATTATAATCTCTAGTTGTACGTTGTACAGATTAATCAATATTATCAATAAAATTGACGGAGGCTTGGTCAGTTGAAATACATATTCGACGTTGCGTTTCTTCCCTCTGAAGTTCTTAAGGATCATGATGTACGGATAGTGGTGGATCTCCTGCGCGCGACCACCCAGATCACCACCTTTTTCGACGGCGGCGGCAGCGTGCTCGTCCCGCTGAGGGAGGTCGAGGCGGCCTTTGAGATGAAGGAGCGGCTCGGCGGAGACTGGAAGATCATGGGAGAGCGCGGCGGCCTGCCCGCGCCGGGCTTCGATTTTGGCAATTCGCCGCTGGAGCTGCTGGAGGCCGGCGTGCCGGAATTTGCGATCATCACCACCTCAAACGGCACGCGCGCGCTGATGCGCGCCTCCGAGGGCTGCGGGCGCGTACTCGCGGGCTGCGCGCGCAACGCGGAGGCGGTCTGCTGGGACGCCATCTGTTCGGGGAATAATGTCGGGATAATCTGTGCCGGGCGCAACGGCGAATTTTCGCTCGAGGATACGGTCTGCGCGGGAATGCTGGTGGAGAAGCTGCTGGCCCTAGCCCCCGCGAACGGTGCGGAGGAGATGGAGCTCACCGACGGCGCGATGTCGGCTATGGCGCTCTGGCACCATTTCGGACCCGATATCACGGCGGTCTGTCAGGAATCGATGCACGGGAAGATTCTCTCGGGGCTTGGCTTTGACAACGACTTGTTTTTCTGCGGCGAGGTCGACTCGAGCTCCACGGTGCCGGTATTAAAAGATGTCGATGGCGTGCCCGCGCTGGTCGGCAGATAGGAGCTGTTATTATGGATGAAATTATGGCGCGACCCTTCAATTTTCGTATGCCGCGCGAGGTTATCTTTGAGGCGGGCTGTTCCGCGCTGGCAGCCTCGAAGGCGGCGGCCTTAGGCGCGAAGCGTCCCGTCTTTGTGACGGGACGCAGTATGGCGGAGAGCGCGGAGCTGGCCCGGCTGCTTGACGGGGCGAAGGCCGCGGGTATGGAACCGCTGCACTGGAGCGAGGTAGAGCCGGAGCCGCCCGTCGAGCTCCTTTACAGGGCGGCGGCGGATATCAGTGACTTTGGCGGGGACTGTCTCATCGCCTTCGGCGGCGGCAGTTCGATGGATTTTGCCAAGATGGCGGCGGTGCTCGCGAAGTATCCCGCGATAAGGGTGGATGAGATGGTCGGTTCGGAAAAGGTGCCAGCGCGCGGTCTGCCGACGGTGATGATTCCGACGACGGCGGGCAGCGGTTCGGAGGTCTCGGCGGTCGCCGTCTTCTCTTTCCCCGAGGATAAGATGAAAAAGGGCGTCGCGGGCGGCAATATGGTCGCCGACATCGCGCTCGTCGATCCGCTGCTGACTCTCGGCCTGCCGGCCCATATCACCGCCGCCGCGGGGATGGACGCGCTGGTGCACGCCGTTGAGTCGTATCTTTCGCTGGGCACGAACCGGCTGACGCAGGATCTGGCCCTCGCCGCGATAAGGAAGATCGTTCCCAATCTCGCCCTCTGCGTGCGCGAGCCCGGCAATGTCGGGGCGCGCACCGCGCAGGCCTACGGCAGCCTCACGGCGGGAATGGCCTTTGCGATGTCCGGCACCGCCGGCGTCCACGCGATGGCCTATCCGCTCGGCGGCGAGTTCCATGTGCCGCACGGCGAAGCGAATACGGCGATGCTGCGCTGGGTGATGGAGTATAACCTTGAGGGCTGCCAGGAGCGGTTTGTGCCGATCGCGGAGGCGATGGGGATAAGGACGGAGGGCATGAGCCCGGAACGCGCCGCTTCGGCGGCTCTCGACGCGATGATCGCGCTCGGCGAGGAGTGCGGCGTAAAGACGCGTCTGCGCGACTTCGGCATCCCCAAGGAGGCCTGCTCCCGGATGGCCCCTGCGGCGATAAAGGAGAAGCGGCTTATCGGCAACAATCCGCGCAGGCTGACGGAAGAGGCGGTAAGAAAGATATACGAACGGGCCTGGTGAGGAGGGGATTGTCCCTCTGAACGGCTGGAATATGACGATATGCCGCCGGCGGAAGAGGCCGGCGGTTATTTTTTTATCCCTGTCTGCCCTTCCAGTCGTTGACGGCGTCGATGAAGGCCTCTCCGTAGCGTTCTAGTTTGGCCGCGCCGACGCCGGGGACCTCGAGGAATTCCTCTTCGTCCATCGGCAGCATGTCGCAGATGGCGGAGAGCGTCTTGTCGGTGAAGACGACGTATGGCGGGACTCCCTCTTCCGCGGCGATGGCCCGCCGCAGCGCGCGGAGCTCTTCAAACAATTCGCTGCGGACGATCTCCACGCTCTTCGCCCGTTTTTTGAGACGTTCGGCCTTCTGCGCCCGCTCTTCGGTGCGGCGCATGATGAGCGGCGTCGCGCTGCGCAGGAAGGGCATCGTGCGCTCTGTAAACGAGAGGACGGGGTAGTCGCTGTTTTCCATTTGCAGGTAGTTTTCCGAGATGAGGAAGTTTATCATCTCGTGTACGTTCTGGGCGCTGTGTTCCTTGAGCAGCCCCCATGTGGATATTTTATCAAAACCGAGACGCCGCACCTCCTCGCGTTTTGAGCCGCGCAGCACGTTGACGAGCATCACGGAACCGTATTTGCCGCCGCCGCTCGCCTGGGCCATGCGGTAGACGCAGGAGAGTATCTTCTGCGCCTCGACGGTGATGTCGACGCGCTCTATCTCGTTCGTGCAGTTGCCGCAGGCGCTGCATTTTTCGGGGACGCCGCTCTCTCCGAAGTAGCTCAGGATATAGCCGCGCAGGCAGTTGTTGGTGTGGCAGTAGTCGACCATCGCCTGCAGCTTGCGGTAGGCGGCAGGGCGCGTCTCTTCGGGGCTCTGGGCGATAAAGAAACGCGCGGTCATGATATCTCTCGATCCGTAGAAGAGTATGCAGTCGGCGGGCAGTCCGTCGCGCCCCGCGCGTCCCGCCTCCTGATAGTAGGCGTCGAGGTTTGAGGGCATATTGTAGTGTATGACGTAGCGTACGTTTGACTTGTCTATGCCCATGCCGAAGGCGTTTGTCGCGACCATTATCGGGGCGCGGTCGTAAATAAACGATTCCTGGTTCCGCCGCCGTTCTTCGTCGGAGAGTCCCGCGTGGTAGCGGACGGCGTTTATCCCATGCCCGCGCAGCCGTTCGCATATCGACTCGACATTTTTCCGTGTGGAGGCGTAGACGATGCCCGACACCTCGGGGAACTGCCGGACGTATTGTATCAGCGCGGCGTTCTTATCGGCGGGATATTCGACGTGGAAGAAGAGGTTTTCGCGGTCGAATCCCGTCGTCAGCGTAAATGGTTCCCGTAGCGCAAGCTGGGATATGATGTCGTCCCGCACCTCCGGGGTGGCGGTCGCGGTGAAGGCGGCTACCGTGGGGCGTTTGGGCAGCGAGGCGATCACAGGGGCGATGTTGAGGTATGAGGGACGGAAGTCGTGTCCCCACTGTGAGACGCAGTGCGCTTCGTCTATGACGACGAGACCTATCTCGATGGAGCGCAGGAACTCCGCGAAGCCCCCGCCCTCAAGCCGTTCCGGCGCGACGTAGAGCAGACTCACCCGTCCCTGACGTACCTCGCGGAAGATATCGGAGGCCGTCTCCCAGTCCACCGCGCTGTTTATTGAGGCGGCGCTCACCCCGTTCTGTAC
>NZ_JAJBUX010000055.1 GCF_020860125.1 Cloacibacillus sp.
TATATATAGTCAGATATTCCTTAAATATATTTTATATTAAGCCTTTTATGATGTTAAAATAAAGATGATGAAAGGAGTGTTTCCATGATTCAGGCTATTTCAAGAGTCACATTGACCCAGTCTATTTTAGACGAGATGCTGAAACTAATAAAAGATGGAGCATGGGAGCCCGGCGGCAAGATCCCCAGTGAAAATGAGCTTGCATCGGCATTTTCCGTCAGCAGGAATTCAATAAGGGAAGCCGTTAAAATCTTGAATAATATGAACGTCCTCACCTCCTGCCCGGGGCAGGGAACCTTCCTTGCGGAGGACGCGATAAGCCGCATCCTCTCGCTTGAGGTGATAGATATCGGCTACAGGAACGCCTCCGTAATGGAGATATATGAGATACGCACCCTGCTGGAATCGCAGAGCGTCTATTGGGCGGCCCTGCGGGTGACGGAGGGCGACATCGGCGAGTTAAACGAACTCCTGCGGATGAGCCGCTGCGCCGAGAGCTGCGACATCGCCGAACAAAACAGGATACATTACCTCTTCCACGACACAGTCATCCGTATGAGTAAGAATTCCTTGCTGCTGCATATGCTTTCATCAATAAAGGCTGAAATAGACGCGCACCACGCGAGTTTTGACAATCTGCCTCCGGCGGACATCACCAATCTCATCAACGATCAGGAAAAGGTCATAACCGCCATCCTGAATAAAAGGCCGGAAGAGGCGCGGCTGGCCATGATCTCTCATCTCGAAAGAGCGATGAGGCTTATAAAATAGTCTTTAAGATATCTGCGGTCTGAAATACCGCGAGACCACCGGAATGGAGGAATATAAATGGCTGCGATCGAAGAAAAGGCGGCGGCGCTGCTCGAAAGATGCGAGGTCTTGTCGCTCGCGTCAATAAACGAGGACGGCTTCCCGCGGATCTGCGTGATGAGCAAGGCAGGAAATGAAGGAATGAGAAGGGTGTTTTTCGCTACGGGGACGAGTTCGCGCAAGACGGCCCACTTTATGAAAAACCCCAAGGCCGGAGTCTCATACGGCGATGAAAAAGACAGCGTCACCATGACGGGAACGATAAAGATCGTGGAGGACGAGGGCTTCAAAAAAAGCCTGTGGAAGGACTGGTACACAGCGCATTTCCCCGGCGGGCCGGAGGACCCTGAATACTGCGTACTGCAGTTTGACGCGCTCGAGGCGACCATCTATGTCGACGGAGATTTCGTCACCTGGCGCGCCTCCGACGGCCGGTGCCTCTGCCGGTACTGCCAGAGCTGCGGCATGCCGCTGACCTCCGAAGAGCAGCACGGCACGGAGGCCGACTGTAGCAAAAGCGGCGACTACTGCCACTACTGTATGACGGATGGAAGATTCACCGCCGATGTTACGCTGGATGAGATGATCGAGCTCTGCATCCCTCACATGTCGGCGGCGCACCCGGAAATCACCGCCGACGGCGCGCGCGAGATGATGCGGCGGCTCCTGCCTGGACTTAAACGGTGGCGGTCGAAGCGGGACTGAAAACGGCATAATTTCCCCCGCCTATGGGTGGGGGATTATTTCTGACTGACATGGTTTTCGGGTGTAACGCATATCCAGGACAACGCACCAAGTCTTTTGACGAATATTTAGCGGCACTAACATTTACGGCTGAATCATGCGTCTGCCCCGCAGCGTACATCCGAGGCATTGGCGCCGCGTTGATATCCATGCTAAAATCGTAACGGTTCCCGGCGAGTTTACCGGCCCTGCGGAAGCCACCGAATCCGCGGCGCGGGTAATCAAAATTACAGGCAATTCAAATAACATAAAGGAGAGGTTTTTGCTATGAAAAGTTTCAAAAATTCGCTCTGTGTACTTTTCCTGTTTCTGTTTCTCGCCACCTGCTCCGAAGCCGCCGAGGTGAAGCTGCGCTTCGCGGGACAATTTCCCAAGGACCACAGCGCGACCAAATTCATGTATGAGATAGCCGACGGCGTAAAGGCCAAGACGGACGGACGCGTCGAGATAGAGGTATTCCCCGCCAACAAGCTCGGCGACTATACGATAATCTATGAGGATTTGATGCGAGGCGCGGTCGATATGGCCCTCATCTCCGTACCCAGCCAGTTTGACCCTCGCCTTGAGCTCGTCTACCTCAACGCCTTCGCAAACTACGGGGTGCTGAAAAAAGAATTTCAGCCGGGGAGCTGGCTCTCAAAGAAGATGAACGAATATAACACGCGCCTCGGCGTAAAGTTCCTCGGCTTCAACATCGAGGGGCTCACGGGCATCGCCTCCAAGAAAGCGGTGCGCAAACCGCTAGACCCCAACGTCAATAAAGGCGTGCTCGCGCGCGTTCCCTTCATGAATGTCTACAAGTCGGCGGCGGAGGCGCAGGGCTACCGGACGATCGCGCTGCCCTACTCGGACATCGCGCGCTCCATGCAGGACGGCACCTGTGACGCCGTATCCTCGATATCGACGGGCGCGGCGCTGGCGGACCTTGGCGGCATCATGAAATATTGGTACCAGCTCGACTACTCGCAGGAGACGGAGTCCTACCTCATGAGCGCGAAGAGCTGGGATAAGCTCAGCGAGGAGGACCTTAAGGCGATCTATGAGGAGGTGGCCAAGGCCTCCGCGAAATCCATCGAGCAGGCGCAGCAGAACGATAAACGGAACCTTGAGCAGATGAAGAGGAACGGCGTACAGGTCTTCACCTACAGCGAGGCCGAACTGCTGCCGCTGCGCCGGGCGGTAATGGAGAACTGGAAGCAGCTTGAGCCGGTAATGGGCGTTCAGCTCATGAACGAGGCGAGAAAACATTTTCCGATAAGGGAAAAATAGGCCGAAAAACAGATAAGATAAAAACAAGTCGCTCCGCCGCGTTTCATTACGCGGCGGAGCGACTTTATTATGCTTTCACCCAGTTATTATTTTCCCGTCCACGCCTGTCAAACCAGAAAAGGACAATTACGCTTTTATTACCCTGGCAGAACGGATAAATCTATGATATAAAGAAAAAGCGCATTTTTTTAAACTGCGCCTCCGCTCAAAAAGAGATACTGCAAATTACAGCGGTCCCAAAGGACCGCCGTGAAACAAATAGAAAGGAAAGAATAATACCGCTATGACAGGCCTAAAAAACATACTCTGTTCAGTAATGCTGCTCATCTTTATTTCTTCTCCCGCCGCGGCCGCGGAGATCACCCTGCGCTTCGCGGGACAGTTTCCCGAGGAGCACAGCGCCACCAAGCTGATGCGCGAGATCGCCGACGGCGTACAGTCAAGGACCGGCGGGCGCGTAAGCATAGAGGTCTACCCCGCGAACGTGCTCGGGGACTACACGATCATCTACGAGGACCTTATGCGCGGAGCTCTCGACATGGCGCTGATATCCATCCCGAGCCAGTTCGACCCGCGCCTCGAACTCGTCTACCTCAACCCCTTCATCAACTATAACGCGGTCAAAAAGGCCTTCCGCCTTGACAGCTGGCTCTCTCAGAAGATGGAGGAGTACAACACGCGCCTCGGAGTGAAACTGCTGGGCTTCAACATCGAGGGGCTAACAGGCATTGCCTCTGTCAAACCGATAAACGACCCGCTGGACCCCGAGTCCAACAAGGGTGTTCTCGTGCGCGTCCCCCTTATGCACATATATAAGGCGGCGATCGAGGCCCAGGGATACCGGACTGTCTCGGTACAGTACGCCGACGCCGCCTGCGCGCTGGACGAGGGGCGGTGCGACGCCGTATCCTCAATATCCGCGGACGCGGCCTTCACCAACCTCAAAGGTACCATGAAATATTGGTACCAGCTCAACTACTCGCAGGCGGTGGAATCCTACCTCATGAGCGCCAAGACCTGGGACAGGCTCAGCGAGGAGGATATCGCGATAATCTACGGCGAGGTGGGGCGCGCCTCGGCGAAATCCATCGCTCAGGCGAAACATAACGACAGGAGAAATCACGAGCTGATGCGGCAAAACGGCATAGAGGTCTTTACCTACAGCGACGCCGAGCTGCTGCCTCTGCGCCAGGCGATAGTGGAAAACTGGAAGAACCTTGAGCCAGTAATGGGGCGCCAGCTTATGAACGACGCCCGGAAACATTTTCTGATAAACGTAAAAAATTAGTCCGCCGTGTACGGCAAAAGAGGGGCCTCCCACAACGGGAAGGCCCCTCCTGCTTATTCTGCACCCTAGCCGCAGCTGTGGCGCTGGTTTACGAAGACGACGCCTGACTCGTTTATCTCGGCCTTCGTCTCCCTGCCGCCGCAGACCGCCACAGTAAGATCCAGCAGCTCTCCGCTAAGCTCGCCGACGCTTTTTTCGCCGCTGATACTCGCCGAGGTATCAAAATCTATCATGTCGTTATGTTTTTCAAAGGTCGCCCGGTTGCCGGTGATCTTTATCACCGGCGCGATGGGGCTGCCGACTGGGTTACCCATCCCTGTGGTGAAGGCCACCACCTGCGCGCCGCCCGCGATCTTCGCGGTGATCGAACCGCAGTCGTAGGCCGTCGTGTCCATGTAATAGAGCCCGCGCCCCCTTATGTACTCGCCGGAGGCGAGCACGCCCTCGAACGGACGTGTTCCGCTCTTATGTATGCAGCCAAGGGACTTCTCCGAGAGCGTCGTGAGGCCGGCGGCGATGTTGCCCGGAGTCGGGTTCGTCAGCCGTATGTCGGCGCCGGTCTGTTCCTTTATATCGCGGTCCCATTTTCTGACCATCTCGCGGAGGCGGCGTCCGACCTCTGGCGTGCGGCCTCGCGCGAGCAGGATATTTTCCGCGCCGATCGCCTCCGAGGTCTCGCTGAGCACCACCGTAGCCCCCATATCAACAAGACGGTCGGAAAGGTCTCCCAGCACGACGTTGGCCGATATCCCCGAGGTAGGGTCCGAACCGCCGCACTCAAGAGCGAGAATCAGCTCCGAAATATCGATCTCTTCGCGCTCCAGCCGCCGCGCCTCCTCGACAAGCCGTCCGGCGATCTTCACACCCTCCGCGACCGCGCCGCCGACGCCGCCCTCCTCATGGATGGAGATGTAATGCAGAGGCTTGCGGCTCTTCGCCAGGACCGCCTCCATATAGAGCCCGCGCTGCGTCGCCTCGCAGCCGAGGCCGACGATGAGCGCGCCGTAGACATTGCCGTTGGCGAGAAGGCCGGAGAGCACCTCCAGCGTGTGTTCGGTATCCGAGGGCGACTGCCCGCAGCCGTTATGATTATATAAAAAGGTCGTCCCGGGGACGGCGCTGACGATCTTCTGCGCCGCCGACGAGGAACAGAGCACTCCCGGCATAACGACGACGAGGTTGCGCACCCCCGCGCGGCCCTCCGGCCGCCGGTATCCGAGGAACTTCATCATCAGCCCTCCTCCCCCATGTCCGTCAGGTTGTGGCTGTGGACATGGGCCCCCGCGGGAATATCCCGCGTCGCGTGTCCGATACGCTCTCCATACTTGAGGACCGGCTCTCCAGCGCGTATGGGCAGCAGCGCTATCTTATGGTAAATCGGGATGTCGTCCGCCGCGGTGATCTCCATCATATCGCCGCCGTTCATATAGGCAAGCACTTCGCCCCGCCTGACGGGGCGGTTGACGATCGTGACGGAGTCGCGGATGGAGACCAGGATCGCGTCGATCTTTTTCTGCGCCAAAATATCCGACCTCAGTCCTTCAAAAGTTTTATCTCGGCGACGGCGGCGGCCAGCTGGCCCTTCCTCATCACATCGCCGCCCTGGAAACGCCGGAGGACGCCCTCATATCTATTCGCGTCATCCCCAAACAGCTCGCTGATCCACTGTCCGAAATCGTCAAGCGTCACCACCGCCTCGTATTCGCGCGGGGGAAATTCCATCCGCCCGAAGGCGCGGCGAAAGGCGTCGCGCACCTCGAGCCAGTGCATCTCCTGATCCACGCCGTATATCGTCTCGGAGGCCGGGTCCATGTAATCATAGATCACCGAGAGCTCGACGCCGCGCCACCAAAGCGAATCCACGGGCACGTCCTCAAAGTTGAAGAGCGAGAGCTTATCCTTCGCCTCAAGGAGACGCCATTGGACGTCGATCGGGTGCACTGCGCGCGGCTCGACATTCCGCCGCACCGCCTCGGCGGCAAGTGCGCCGGCGGCCTGGCCGGTCAGCATCGTGACGGGCTGAAGGCGCGTCGAGCCGTTGACGATACGCGAGACCGAGATATTCTTCTCCGCGGCAAGCAGGCCGTCGACCTTCTCGGGGATCAGCACGCCCATCGGGATCTGAAAGAGACCGCCCTTCCACTCTGTATCCGCCGGTATCTCCTCCGCGCGCTCGCCGAGGTCCCGGTCGAGATACTGCGGCTCGCGCAGGCCGTGGATATCGGTGGGATACTCGCCCAGCGCTATGCTGTAGGGGTTTGTCTTGAGCATCCGTCTCAGCACCCGGTCGCGTTCGACATCTTTGACCGTCATCGTCGTCAAGCCGACGATGCGGCGGCTCTCACGCACGTAAGGGAAGGGGGGAAAATGCGTCAGCACGGGAACGAACTCCGCCGGCATCTCCTTCCAATCCCGCCAGTTATTGCTGAAATACCTGCCGTATCCCTGGCGGTCGTCCACCGACCAGTCCTCCATGCCGAGCTCAGTCTGCATATAAAATATAAAGGCCAGCGTCTCCGTCATCGCCCTGCGCTCCGCCTCACGGCGGAACTTCTTATCCTCAAGATACTTCACCGACATTCCCGCCGCGCCGAACTTCCGTCCGGGATAATCGTTAGCCCAGTTCACACCGGTGCGTGATATTAGCGGCCACGTCCCGGAGAGGCCGCCGTCTATCCTTTCACGGTCGGGGTTGGTGATATCCGGCATCGCGCGGTAGGCGTTATGCACCGGCACGTTGAAGGGATACTCCCCCGGCCACCAGCTGCCGTCCTTCGTGATCACCTTGCGGAAATGGGGCAGAAAATCCTCGTATCCGGGAGGACGCCTCGTCAGCCGCAGCTCCGGCGGCAGCCCCTCGGGATACCTCTTTACCACCGCGACATAGGTGATATCCTGAATCACGCTCTCCTTGTCCACCTTCGGCGCGATGCTGTTGCCCACGCGGTAGCGCGCTCCTGTGAGGGGGATAAAGTCACCGGTCTCGGTGGCGTCGATAAAGACCTTCGCCGCTATCGTCGTCTTTTCGCCGCCGCTCTCGACGATGGCGGAGACGACCTTGTTTTTCTCCGTCTTGGCCTTCAGCACGCGCGACTCAAGAAAGAGAGATACCTTCCCGCTCTCCTTTATCATATCCGTAAGGATCTTCTGCCCGACCCAGGGTTCAAAGGCGATCGTGTCAGAGCCCCAGTAGCAGAGGTTCACGGGCGTATTCCGCTGCGCGTAATACTCGCGCACGCGCGTGATAAACTCGTTGTATATCCCCGTGCGCGTGCGGCGCACGTCGTCCATCGTCGAGACCGCGGCGCCCGTCATCTGGCCGCCGATCCAGTCCGATTCCTCTATAAGCGCGACATCCATCCCCATGCGCGCGGCCTGGATCGCCGCCGCCGAGCCGCCGGTCCCCGCTCCGATCACCGCGACGTCAAAGCGCAGAACATCGGCGGCAAAGGCATTATCCGATGCCATCGTCAAAAAAAATATTATTGAAGTTATCAAAAAGGTGAACACAGAAATTCCTCCAAGTTCTAGTAGCTTAGCCATAACTTTTTAATTATACTATGGTCGGCGGATTTATTACACACCTTTGCCTAAGGTAAAAAGGCTGAATATTATTTTGCACAGTTCAGCCAGGATGTATATATTTTTCGCCAATTCAGCGCACCGGCAAAAACATGCGGTTATAAGAAACGCATAGGACCGGCGGCTGCTTGGGAGGATGAACGATTTGCGCGTAATAGACTTAGGCTGGCCGATCGAGGACTCTATGCAGGTATTTCCGGGGGACATCTCCCCTGAGATCAAAGAGCTCATGAAAATTGAGGAGGAGGGGTGCCGCTCCAAAAAAATCACGATGTCCTCGCATACCGGCACACACATGGACGCACCGGCCCATATGCTCGCAGGCGGCGCATGCCTCGACGAACTGCCCGGCGAAACCTTTTTCGGCTTTGCGGTGATCGCCGACGTCAGCGGCTGCGCGGGACGCGAGATCGAAATATCCGACCTCGGCCTCACCAGGGAGGAGATGGCGGCGGCCGATTTTTTGCTGCTCCACACCGGCTATTGTGACAAGATGGGAGAGGACGGCTATCTTGAAGGATTCCCCGTACTCTCGCAGGCGGCGGCGCGCGCCCTCGCGGAACAGGAACTCAAAGGGATCGGCGTCGACGCGATATCGGTAGACCCCGTTAAAAGCGCGGAATGCCCCGTGCACAAGACAATTCTAGGAAACGGCATGGTCGTCCTGGAAAACCTGCGCGGACTGCGGCAGCTCCCCTTCAAAACCCCCTTCTGCCTCACGGCGCTGCCGCTGGCGCTCAAAGGTACCGACGGCGCGCCGGTGCGCGTCATGGCCGTGCTTGAAAAATAGCGTGCGGGAGGTTAATATGGATACGGTGATATACAAAGAACTCTGGAGGTGCGTACATTGAGAGACAACGATAAAAAACTGCTGAAAAAAAGACGGGGCTTTACCCTGATTGAGATCATGGTCGTCGTCGTCATCATCGGCCTGCTCTCCGCGCTCGTCGGGCCACGGCTCATGGGACAGAGTGACGAGGCGAAGCGCAAGACGACCCAGACACAGATCGCCCAGCTTGAACAGGTTCTCGGCCTCTACTACCTCGACAACGGCTTCTATCCGACCACCTCCCAGGGGCTGGAGGCTCTTGTAAAAGAACCCACGATGCCGCCAGAACCGCTGAACTACAAAAAAGGCGGCTACATGAAAAAGGTCCCGAAGGACGCCTGGGGGCGCGAATTTGTCTACACCGCCCCGGGAGAGCACGGCGACTTTGACATCCTCTCCTACGGCGCGGACGGGCAGGAGGGCGGCAGCGGCGCCAACGCTGACATCACGAATTGGGAATAAAGGGCGGCGCAGCGTCTGAAAGCTTCCCTGATTTTGTCCGGATGGCACATTAACGTGCGCCTCCGGCGAGAAGGATGTGGATATAATGAACAAACCGCAGCTCATACTTAAAGCGATCAAAGAAAACCTCATACCGCTCACGCGAAAAGAGGTGGCGGCCGGCAACCACGTATTCGGCGGCCTTGTGCTCGATAAAGAGAGCTGCCGGGTGATAACCGCCGGCAGCAACAACCGTCAGGCCAACCCTATCTACCACGGCGAGATCGACACCATTCAGCGCTTCTTCGCCGACGGCGGCCATCCCGACCCCGCGGACTGCATCTTTGTCGCGAGCCACGACCCCTGCTCCATGTGCATCTCGGCGATCTCCTGGGCCGGTTTCCATGAGATATGGGTGCTCTTCGGCTACGACGACGTCGAAAAAGAGTTCGGCATGCCCGTAGACCTCATGATGTACAAAGAGGTCTTCGGCGCGAACGGCGCGCGCAGCGAAAACGCCTTCTTCAAAAAATACGACCTAAAAAAAGAGGCCGCGAAAGAGGCCAACGCGGTGGAGCTGGCGAAAGAGATAAAAGAGCTTGAACGCCTCTACGGCGAAATGGCGGTACAGGACTTCGACTATCCGGGGATGTAGCCCCGCGGAAAATAAAAGAGAGCTGAGGGCGGGGATATCCCCGCCCTTTTTATGTTTTACGCTGGTTTTACCGGAAGTGCGCGTAGCGACCGCACCTACAGCATGTCGGGCAGCTTTTCTCTGTATTCCGCCATCTCTCTCTCAAAGGCGTCGAGTTTTTCCTTCGCGCGCGCGATCTGCGCCCGCACCTGCCGCGGGGAGGTGCCTCCGGCGGTATCGCGGCGCTCCATCGAACGCCGCGGCGAGAGCAGCGGCAGCAGCCCCTCCTCCGCCTCCGGTATCAGCGCCTGCCACTCCGCAAGCGTCAATTTGTCCATCGGCCGCTCCTGTTCGAGACACCAGCGCACGGCGTGTCCCACCTTTTCGTGGGCGCTGCGGAAGGGTACGCCGCGCAGCACCAGGTATTCCGCGACGTCGGTGGCGAGGATGAGGCCGTCGGCAAAGCCGCGGCCGGCCCTTTCCTCGTCTATCTCCACCTGCGAGAGCAGCGCCGGTAATACGGAAAAAATCCCCTTAAGACAGTCAAGGGTGCGGAAGAGGCTGCGCTTATCGTCCTGCAGGTCGCGGTTATAGGTAAGCGGTATGCCCTTCGTCATCGTCAGCAGATCGACGAGCGCGCCCGAAAGCTGCCCCGCCTTGCCGCGCAGAATCTCCAGCACGTCGGGATTCTTCTTCTGCGGCATAATGCTGGAGCCGGTGCAGAATGAGTCCGGCAGCTTGACCCAGCCGAATTCGGTGGTGAAGTAGATGATGAGATCCTCGGAGAGGCGGCTGGCGTGGCCGCCGAAGACCGCCGCGAAGTAAAGTATATCCAGGAAATGGTCACGGTGGGCGACGGTGTCCATGCTGTTTTCCGTGAGACGCGAGAAACCCATGTCGGCGCGCGTAAATTCGCGGTCAAGCGGCAGAGTGGAACCGGCGAGCGCCCCGCAGCCGAGCGGCGATTCGTCTACCGCCTCGTAGGCGGCGGAAAGCCGCTTCGCGTCGCGCATGAAAGCCTGCGCGTGCGCCATCCAGAACTGTCCCATCGAGATGGGCTGCGCCTGCTGAAGATGCGTATAGCCGGGCACGACGACGTCGGCGTGCTCCTCGGCCTTTTTGAGAAGTACGGAGATCAGCGCCTCAAGCCCCGCCCATATCCCCAGCAGCTCTTTGCGCAGATAGAGCCGCACGGTGGTGTTGACCTGATCGTTGCGGCTGCGCCCCATATGCAGCCGCGCGCCCGTCGCGCTGCATTTTTCGATGAGGCGCGACTCGATGTTCATATGCACGTCCTCAAGCGAGACCTTAGGCGTAAAGTTTCCACTCTTAATCTCTTCCGCGATCTCTCGCAGATTCTTTTCGATCGTCCCGGCCTCTTTCGCGTCGAGCAATCCGGTGTGCGCGAGCATCCTCACATGCGCGATGCTCCCGCGGATATCCGCCGCGGCCATGCGCCAGTCCAGGTCCAGCGACTGGGTAAAGTTTATGACGGCTTCGTCTGTATCCTGTGCAAAACGGCCCTTCCACATCAGGGGCAGCTCTCCCTTCCAATTATCCGGCAAGTGTCGAATTCGTGTAAATTTTGCATGAATTATACATCATTTCGCCTATTATATAAAAATAGAAGAAAGGGCGGCCTGCTGTTATAACGAATAAAGGGGGCGAAGGATATGTTTGAGATCTCATATACGGATAAAATATACACGATAGACGAGATAAAAGAGCTCGTCGCTCCGGTTGCCGCAAGGTATGATATTGAGGCGATATATCTCTTCGGTTCCTACGCGCGCGGCGAAGCGAAGGCAAACAGCGACATAGACCTGCGGGTGGAGGCCAGCCGTATAAAGAGCCTGATGACCTTCGGCGGGTTATACTCTGAGCTAGAAGAGGCGCTCGCCAAAAAGCCGGATCTGCTGACGACAAAAAATCCGGACGGTGATTTCCTGGAAGAGCTTGAAAAAGACGAGGTGTTGATCTATGTTCCACGTGGGAAATATCTACGTCCCATGTTAAGAATAAAAGGGGACAGCCTTTCGACTGTCCCTCGCTGAACGAACCAGTAGGCACGTAAATGGAAGCAGAAGCTCCATAACAGCATATTCAGTATAGTAAAAACAACTCTTGATGTCAAACGTCATTTCTCACCTTATATAATCCATAAATGGTTTTGCCATTATTTCTGAAATCTCGTGAGCACCCCCGAATGATTTCATAATATTCTTGGACTTTAGACTTGAATAAAAGTTTTTTGTCATCTAGTCCGGACTGTTTCTCCAACAACGTGTAATAGTTTCTCAGGATACCCGCGCCCACATCGGCCGCTTGGATTCCCTCCGTCATCTCAGAGTCCACGAAAAGCGGAAATTCTATTATATTGCCCAAAGAGGAGCCTTTCAGGGATTTATACAGATAATCGCTGAAAGCAAACGCCATATTCCTGTCCGTGTTTTTATAGCTATAGTCTATAAGGATCAAAGCCTGTTTTTTCTCAGATTTTGCCAGGTAATTGATTCGTTCCAGAAGAAGTTTATAATGTTTGGGCAAATATCCGCCCCCGCTCTCAAAAGGTTTCAGTCCGAGAACAGTATTCTTTGCTGAAAAGGCAAAAAATGTAAATTCTCTCAGCACCTCGTGTACATATCTGTCAATAAATGTATATTTTTTACTGAATGGCTCCCCATTCTGCGCCAGCGTACTAGCGTTGATAAAGGACTGAGCCTTTATTTCCTGTCTTTCGTTTTCCAGGATACCTTTCTTTAAATTATAAATTTGGGAAAGCAGGGAGGGAATTTTAGCTTTTCTGATTACTGCCGCTGTGGTAACAACATATTGTTCTTCTTTTGAATTCATGTCCCCTGACGTATCGATAAAAGCATACATGCTCTACAGGCTTCCCTTCAAATTCGTTAAATAAAAAAACGGCTTTTTCATTATATCATATTTGTAAGGGTAAGAACCTCACGGGAAGACCTGCTTGGTAAAAGCGCCTTCATAATTCCCCGCCATCGCCGGGAAATACATCTTCGCCGCACTCCTTGGCGGCGAGCTTTCTTTTTAACCTCTCTATCCGGTGCACGAGGTTTTTTCTATCCTCCTCCCACTGGCGGTCTTTGAAGATACGGTGGCTCTCAAGCCACCGCAGCGCCTCCGTGGCGTGGGCCAGGGCGTCCCCGCAGCGGCGGAAGCGGTGCTCCTCTATCTTTGCCATCGTCTCCAGCGTGCGCACGGGGCGGCGCTCCGTCTCGAGCGACTCTTCGTAATAGCGGTAGGCGGCCTCGTAGTTTCCCGCGGCGCGTTCCGCCTCCGCGAGGCGCAGCAGCGCGAAGTGGCGGTCGTGACGAAAGTCGAGCGCTCCCTCCCAGGCCGCGCGCGCCTCCTCCTGGAAGCCCTTCGCGGCCCAAAGGTCGCCCGCGCGTATCATATCGGCCGCGCAGGAACATTCTCCGCGCGCCATCTCCGCGATGTGTATCTGTAACGCCGCGAGCGAGACGATATCGAGGGTGTTGTGGTAGAAGATACCGCGCAGCGGCCCCGCGTCCTGCGTGCGCAGGAATTGGGTGTACATCCAGGGTATTTCACTGCCGGGGACATCCTCGCCGCTGCGGCGCAGGCCAAGGACGTTTCTCTCTATCGACGAGAGCGAGCAGGAAGAGAGCCTCCCCTTATAAAAGTGGCGCGAGAGGGAGAGCAGATCCATATGCGGCGCGCCGCCCCACGAGGGCACCGCGCGGGCCAGCGTATAGCGCGTGCGCAGCAGCGGCAGGTCGAAGGCGCGCCCGTTGTACGTCACAAGGCCATAGCGTTCCGGCAGCTCCGCCTCGATCGCGGCGAGCCAGCTCCGCTCCCAGGCGGGACCGGCTAGGAAGAGCTGCACGACGCGGAAGTAGTCCCCGCCGCAGAGCCCCAGCCCGATGAGAAAGGCGTAGGTGCCAGTGCCGCCAGAGAGGCCGGTCGTCTCGGTGTCGAGAAAGACGGGAACGGCGTCCCCGCCCCAATGGCACAGCGTCCGCCCGCTCTCCGCGGGAGAGGCGAGCATCTTTTTGCCGTACCAGCGGCCATAGGCAAATTCGCGCTCCATGCGGTAGACGCCGCGCGCGATCCAGCGGCCCTCCGGCAGCCCTTCGATATCAAGCTCTTTCGGCAGGGAGGCGGGATTCGGCTTTATCCTTCCCTCCGCCTTCGGCAGAAGGCCATCAAGCCGTCCGAATTTTTCCGGGTTATCTCTCTGAGGACGCGCCAATTATTTTCTCACCAGATCTATCACCACAATCTCCGGCGGAGCCATGAGCCTCACGGGAGGCCCGACATATCCCGCGCCGTTGCTCGTATAGAGTATACTGCCCTTTTGAAGTTTTTTAAAGCCCCGCGAATGTCCGCGAAAGAAGAGCCGCGAGGAGAGGAGCGGAAAGAGCTGTCCCCCGTGCGTATGGCCCGAAAGCTGGAGATCGAACATCCCCTGCGTGCCAATCTCGACGACGGGACGGTGGCGCAGCAGCAGCATGAACTTATCGCGGAAACGGCTCCGCGTGTTGACGATCACCGTCTCCGAACGGGAGAGCCCCCATTTGTCCCCGCGGAGGTGGTCGCGGTCGTCGACGCCAACGACGACGATGCCGCCGGCGCAGACCGCCTCCGTGCGCAGCACGCGCATCCCCGCGCGGCGCATGAAGTCCAGCGCCCTGTCGATATCGTCATAATAGTCGTGGTTGCCGGTGACGGCGTAGACCCCGTACCTCGGCCTGATGCGGCGGAACATCGCGATCTCGCGCCCGCGCCCCTCAAGACGTCCGTCGGCGACGTCGCCCGTCACCACCACCATATCCGGTTCCGCCTCGCGCACGCGCCGCAGTATCTGCGCGAGCAGCGCGACGCCGGTATAGGGGCCGAGGTGTAGGTCCGTCAGCTGCACGATGCGCAGCCGCTCCTCGCCAGGCGGCAGTTTTTCCGTCTCTATCGTAATCTTCGTCGTCTGTATCGTGTGGGCCTGCTTCACTCCCAGCGCGATGAGACCGGCGGAGACGGCGAAAGAGGCCGCCAGCTCGGCCCATACGGGCGTTATCTCTCTTCCCATGAGCAGCCTGGCCAGCTCCAGGACAAGAATGGTGAAGAAGCTGTATAGCACGAAAAGCAGCCAGAGGCTGCCGGCCCTGTCCGTCCAGCGGCGCAGCTGCGCGTGGTGGAGGCGTTTTGTGCGCCGCGCGAGATATGAGAGCCCCGTCATCGCGCCGCAGAACATCAGCCAGATAACTCCGGCGGTGCCCCCAGGCTGCGCCTCGTTTATCTTTAAAAAAATATATATGTAGATAACCGTGACAACGACGGCGCAGACCACCCAGAAGGCGGGATGTTCGGAGAAGCGCCGCGAGTAGACCCTGTCGTTCATGCTATATCTGCGCCGAATAGAGGCGTCCGAATGACTCCAGCAGCTTCTGCCAGAGAGGGCGTTTCTCCCACTCGCCGATGAAAAGTTCGCGGCAGCGTTTCATGTCGGTCTCAAACTGCCGCGCGAAAGACTCCGCGATCTCCCGGTCATAGATGAAAAGCTGGTTTTCAAAATTGATATTGAGACTGCGGACATCCATGTTGCAGGTGCCGACGGAGGCGATACGGCTGTCGGAGACGACCGACTTAGTGTGGATGAATCCGTCCTGGTATAAAAATACGCGCACGCCCGCGCGCAGCAGCGGCTCGATATTGCTGCGGCTGCCCCAGAAGACAAGGAAGTGGTCCTTGACGGAGGGCATCATCACACGCACGTCGACGCCCGAGAGCGAGGAGGCAATAAGCGCGTTCATCAGCTCGGGGCCGGGCACCAGATATGGCGAGGTCACCCAGACGCGCCTCTGCGCGCGCGAAATCATCCCGTAATAGCCCTTGGCGATCGAATGCCAGACGCTGTCGATGCCGCTCTCAACGACCTGCAGCGGGATCACCGGCAGGTCGGAATAGTCGTCCTTCACCGGCAGGCCGTTCACTATGATATCAAGGTCCTCGCAGATCGCGGCCGGGTCGTCCGCGGAGCGCACGCACCAGTCGTGGAGGAATATCGCGTGCAGCGCCGGCACCGCCTCGCCCTCGAGGCGCACAAAGGTGTCGCGCCAGAAACCGAGAGGCCCCTTGCCCTCGTATTCCTCGCCGATATTTATGCCGCCGGTGAAAGCCACCCTGCGGTCGACCACCAGAATCTTACGGTGGTTGCGGAAATTCATCTTGCGGCGAAAGAGCGGCAGCGAAACAGGCATAAAAGAGCGGCACTCGACGCCCGCCTCCTCAAGCTCCTTCACAAAACCGGCCTTGAGGCTCCAGCTGCCGACCGCGTCGTAAAGAACGCGCACCTTGACCCCGCGCCGCGCCGCCTCCATAAGCAGGCCGCCGATCTTGCGCCCGAGAGCGTCGTCGCGGATGATAAAAAACTCCATGTGGATGAATTTCCGCGCCCCGGCGATCGCCGCCTCCATCGCGGGGAAGGTCTCGCCGCCGTTTATCAGGATCTCCACACGGTTGCGCATGAGAAGGTCGGCGCCGCTGCAGGCGTGCAGCATCCTGCCGATGAGAAACTGATCCTCCGCCGCCTTCTTAAATGGCGAATGGTCAAAACTGTACTTCTTCGCTGGGCGGAAGAGCCGCCTGTTGCGAATACTCTGCAGATCCGGGCCAAGGACAAGATAGAGGACGACGCCCAAAACCGGCACCAGAATGAGAACGAGCATCCATAATATCGTCCGGTCGGGATTCTGCCCCTCCATAAAGATGATAAAGGCGATGATGATGGAATAGATGATGATGATATGCCACATATAGCTCTCGATAGTGGCGGCGATTTCGTTAAAGGTGCGCGTAAAATGCTGCGTTACGCCGAGCCCCTCCTCCGTAAGGACAAAAAAATCCGCCAGCGTATCTATTATCGTCGGCAGAAAGCCGAGCAGAAAGGCCGCGATCAGGGCCCAGATTATCCATTTGCCGATTTTGTTCATGTTTGTCAGTCCACACTCCTTCCCTCTAAGATATTATATGCGAAGAATTATTTTATCGGCAGAATATATGTTCTTTTGCGCCGTTCCGCCTCGGCGAGTATCACATTTCCTTCGGGCAGGAAAAAAGATAAACAGCGGCTTACGTTTTGTTTCTCCCTCATTTCGTGAGGCAAACCCGGGGACGCTGGTCCCCGGCTCGGAGGCCGGAGCTACGGGACAGAGGCAGACAGCAGCTTCGCCTTGACAGGCAGGACGATAAATGGCGGTTTAGCTTTTGGCTTGTCACACAGGCCCACGAGCCGGTGTCTAGCGGCTTACGTTTTGTTTCTCACGCATTTCGTGAGGCAAACCCGAAGACACTGGTCCCCGGGTCAGGCCCGGGGAGACGGAATAAAGACAAGACGTTATTTATCCACAGCTCAGCCAGTAGAAGTTAACTTGCGATTTACCAAAGATTTTGGCTCCCTCTCTGAGGCGGCCAGGGAGCCGAAATCTTTGATTTCGTGCGAGTCGGCTGGTAGTTACATCAGGGCTCCGCCGCAGGCGGTGGAGGAGAGTTGACCTTAGCTTCTCCCGCGGCTCTTGCCGCGGGCTCTGTATGGCGCGGTTCCCGCGCCATACAGAGCAACACTCCTTC
>NZ_JAJBUX010000056.1 GCF_020860125.1 Cloacibacillus sp.
TCATAAAAAACGGTAAGGTTATAGACGGAACCGGCGCCCCGGCCTATAGGGCGGATGTAGGGATTACGGGCGACAAGATCTCGGCTGTCGGCGTCATCGGTGATGATGGTTCTCCGTCCATTGACGCGGAAGGCCGCTGCCTCTCTCCCGGATTCATCGATACGCACTCCCATGCCGATTGCTCCATGTTTTTATACCCTGACTGTGAAAGCTATCTCAGACAGGGTATTACCACATTTATTGGCGGGCAGTGCGGTGACTCGAATGCGCCGATATTTAACTGGTGGATGCGTAAATACTGGGAATACGACATGTGGAACGATATTGACCCATTCGTATTTTCGCCCAGGACGATACAGCCTGTCGAAAGGGTCCTTCGGACGGTATATGAAAAGACTGGCCGCCGGATAGAGTGGCGCTCCTTCTCAGAATATGCGGAGCACGTCGCGAAACAGGGGCTTGGCTGCAATATGATAACTCTCGCGGGGCACAGTCAGATACGCGCCGATGTGATGGGACTCAGCCAGCGGCGCCCTCCCGACGGTGAAGAGATGAAGAAGATCAAAGCGCACATCGACGAGGCTTTTGAGGCCGGAGTTTGGGGGCTGTCGACGGGACGCGATTATCCGCCGAGCGCCTACGCTGATTTTGACGAGATCGTCGAGCTCGCGGAGTATGTGAGAGACCTCGGCGGGTATTACTTTACGCATTGGCGAAGGACGGGGCCGCGTGTCGGCACGCCGGAGAGGCCCAACCGCCTAGCCGGTATCACCGAGCCGCTTGAGATCGCGCTCGCGACGGGGATAAAGACGCAGATATCGCACCTGGCGACAGGCTTTGAGATATATCCCGAGGACCCGCGTATGGATGCCTACGCCGCGCGGGTCACGCTGGAGCATATTGACGGTTATATCGCCCGCGGCGCTGACGTGGCCTTTGATGTGATCCCCGGCAACAGCGGCGGGATATGCACGACGCCGTATCTTGCCTCGCTGTTTATGCCCTGGCTCAAGGAGGCGGGATCTCTTGCGCAGTTCATCAAAAATCTCGGCGCGCGGGACTATCGCGAGAGGCTGCTGGCGCTGCTCCAGGCAGGCGAATGGTATGCCGTCAATCCGAATGTCTGTCCCTCGTGGGATTTGAAAATTTACATCACCGAGAGCTCCCGTGCGGCGGTGGGGATGAATATCCGTGAGATAGCGCGCGCGGCGGGGCGCAGCTCGCTTGAGACGGTCTTTGACCTCCTGCTCGCCGAACCGCGCATCAGGATCATGAAATATGACAAGTCTGACGAGGAGGTACGCGGGCTGCTCTCGCATCCACGCGGCTTCGTCTGTACCGATACATACGCGACGGACCTTAACGGCATGTACGGCAACGGTATGGAGATACCCGAGGTGCTGCCTCATCCGCACACATACTGCGCATTTCCGAAGTATATCCTCAAGTACGGCGCAGGTACGCTTGAGGAGCGTATCCACAAACTGACGGGAGCGCCCGCCGCCTTTATGGGTATCAAGGGACGCGGTGTGATCGCCGAAGGTAATTACGCCGACCTGCTGGTGATCGACTGCGAGAATTTAAGGACGAATGAAAATTATATAGAGCCGCGCGTATATCCGCAGGGTATAACGCATGTCATCGTGAACGGCCGTGAGGCGGTAACGCCGGAGAATGCCGCCGTCCGCCGCGCGGGCCGTATTCTCAGGAAGTAACGTTTGAAACAAAAACAGATAAAAAGGAGTCTTAACATTATGGATGATCTCTACCTTATTGACGGCTGTACATTTACCGAGGGCGTATTCATCGGTCTTTCTGAGAGGGTGAAGAAGTCGCTCCTCACCGCCTTTTTTCTCACTACGCCCGGCGAGAACGACGGTTTCCGCGAGTGCGTGTCGAAGATCGGCGGTCTCTATAACTTTGCCGACCGTCCGGACAGCGGCTTTATAATCGCGCGCACCGCCGACGATATCGTGAGGGCGAAGAAAGAGGGCAAAAAGGCGCTCATCATCACCTTTCAGGACCCGCAGCCGGTGGAGAATTCGCTTGATAAACTGCGCACGCTCTATGAGCTTGGCCTCCGCGTGATGCAGATGACCTACAACAAGGCCAATTACATCGGTACCGGCTGTATCGAGAGCGTTGACGGCGGTCTCACCGACTTTGGCAGGGAGGCTCTCCGGAAGATGAACGAGCTGGGTATTGTCGCGGATGTTTCGCACTGCGGGCACAAGACGACGCAGGATGTCCTGAAATACAGCGGGAAGCCGATCGTCATTTCGCATTCTTGTCCGCTGGCGCTTACCGACAACGTGCGCAATAAGACGGACGAGGAGCTGCGTATGTTAAAGAAGAACGGCGGAGTTATCGGGATTTCTTCCTGGGGGCCGCTTTGCTGGAAGAACGATACCGTTAAAGGGCGTCCGTCGCTCGCAGACTATGTGGATCACATCGACTATGTTGTGAACCTTATAGGCATAGACCATATCGGCTATGGCAGCGACAGCACTCCTGACGACACGAAGGACGAGAAGGGGCTTTTTACGCAGTCCAGCTTCTACGCTCCCGTTGTCGACGGTTACAACCGGGCGGTGGGGATCGACCCGGCGACGCGTTACGCGGTGGGGGTGGATGGACCGTGGGATTTGGAAAACGTCTTCGCGGAGATGCGCCGGCGCGGATACTCCGAAGAGGATATTTATAAGTATGCCGGAGGCAATTTTATGAGGGTTTTACGGGAAAACTGGAAATAAAAAGGAATAAAAGGGGGATTTGCGATGAACAAGAAGTTACTTATAGCTTTGGTCTGCATCATTATTGCAGCGGCGGGATATTTCCTCTTTGGGCAGAAACCGGCCGCCGAGAAGAGCGCGGATTCGTCGTCGGAGTACCGGGACACGATCATATTCGCGACAAACACCGATATTTTGACGCTTGACCCGCAGATACAGAACGATACCACGACGGAACAGGTCGTGCGGATGCTTTACAACAACCTTCTTAAGTTTGACGACGAGGGAAATATCGTCGGCGATCTCGCGGAGGAGTGGGGTCCGTCCGAGGACGGCCTCACCTGGACGGTCAAGCTCAGACAGGGCGTGAAGTTCCATAACGGCAAGGAGATGACCGCCGCCGACGTGAAGGCCACCTTTGAGCGCGCGATGCACGCGAAGGCCGGCGGCCTGCGCACGACGGAGATCATCAAGATGTTCAAGTCCGTCGACGCTCCGGATAAGTACACGGTGACTATAACGACGGACAAACCATACGGTCCGATGGAGGCGCTGCTGTGCAACCTCTCGCTTGCCGTGATGGACGCGGAATTTATTAATAAGTACGGGCTAGACCTCGGCAGCAAGACGGAGGCGGAGAACGGCACCGGCCCCTATAAGATCGCCTCCTGGACGAAGGATGACGAGGTCGTCATCAAGCGGTTCGGCGACTACTTTGACGGTCCGGCATTTACTCAAAAGATCGTCGTCAAGCCGATCCCCGAGGCCGCTTCGCGCGTTATCGCGCTTGAAAACGGCGAGGTGGACGTCATCAGCAACATCAGCGCCAACGACCTTGCGACACTCGAAGAGCACGAAAGCATAAAGGTCATGAAGGTCCCGACGATCAGCCAGCGCCTCTTCCGCTTTGGCTGCAACGACCCGATAATCTCCAAAACAAAGGTTCGTCAGGCGATAATCTACGCGATAGACAGACAGGCGATCATAGATTCTCTCTTCGCCGGCACGGTGTACCCGTCGACGGCGCCGCTCGCGCCCGTCACCTGGGGTTATACGAACCTTGGCGAGATCAAGCGTGACACAGAAAAATCAAAACAGCTGCTCAAAGAGGCCGGATATCCAGACGGATTTGAGACTAAGATCGTGACCTGCGAGAGGTATATGAAGGGAACGCAGATGGCCGAGGTTCTAGCATCGCAGCTCGCCGAGGTGGGCATTAAAGCGAAAATCGAGGTCTGGGAGTGGAGCGCCCTTTCCGCGAGCTGGGACGGCGTGAAAAAAGAGGATTTTGACCAGCCAATATTTGTCATGGGATCCGGCCCCTCGATGAGGGATGCGGACGGCGGTCTTCGCGGCCTATATACGACATCCGAGAGCGGCCTCAACGACCGTAATTACGGCTTTTATTCGAACGCCGAGGCAGACAGGCTAATATACGCGGGTATGAGCGAGACTAACAAAGAGAAACGCGCGGAGCTTTACGCCGAGGCTGAGAAAATACTGTACCTCGACGACCCCGCGGCCTTCTGGTTATTCGATATGTACGGCATGTGCGCGATGAGCGGCAAGGTCGAGGGGGTAAAGGTAAGCGCTATCAACAATATCACCTTTGAAAGGGCGCGTGTCAAAAACTAGCAGTGCCTCTACTGCAAAAAAATATCAATGCGGCGGTTCGCGGCGGCCATGCCTTCCGCGGACCGCCCAACACCCGGCGGCATTCGCCGGACCTTTCAATAACGCTGAAAGGAGTTTGAATATGCTCTCATACACAATAAAGAGAATCGCGCAGATCATACCTGTGATGCTCGTCATCTCTCTGCTGGTATTCCTGATGATGCACATGATACCAGGCGATCCGGTAAAGAACATGATGGGGCTTGAGGCCTCCAAAGAGGTGGTAGAAGCGGAGCGGGAGAGGCTGGGCCTTAACGACCCGCTGCCTGTACAGTATTTGAATTTTATGAAGAACGTCGTGAGGGGAGACCTTGGCACCTCGATCTTTTCAAAAAAGTCGGTGACGAAGGAGATACTTGATCGTTATCCCTATACGGCGAAGCTCGCCCTCGGCGGCACAATATTCGCCGCGGTGGTCGGCGTTCTTATTGGAATAACCTGCGCCGTCAGGCGCAACAGCGTCACCGACAGTTCGCTGGTGGTATTGTCGCTTGCCGCGGTATCCACGCCGTCGTTTTTTCTCGCACTCATAATGATGCTATTTTTCTCGCTGAACCTCGGCTGGCTTCCCAGCATCGGCCTAAAAACGCCGCTTCATTATGTGCTGCCCGTCATTACGCTTGGTATGCAGTCGGTCGGCCTCATTGCCAGGACGACCCGCTCGGCGATGCTTGACGTGCTGACGCAGGATTACATCAGGACGTCGCGTTCACGAGGAATCCCGAACAACATCATCATCTACAGCCACGCGCTCAAAAACGCGATGATCCCCGTACTCACTGTGGTAGGTCTGCGCTTTGGCGGACTGCTTGCCGGTTCGACCCTCATCGAGACCGTCTTTTCGATACCGGGCATCGGTCGTTACCTCGTAGACGGCGTCCTCAAGCGGGATTTCCCGGTAGTTCAGGGAACGGTGCTGGTCCTCGCCGTGACCTTCGTCGTCGTCAACATGCTTGTCGACCTTCTCTACGCGGCGGCAGACCCGCGAATCAAGTATGAATAGGAAGTGAACGGATAATGGACGCACAGGTATTTAAGAGATTTATAAAAAACAAAGCCACCATCGTCGGCAGCATAATCCTTTTGTTCTTCTTCTTCATCGCTCTCTTTGGGCCGCTGCTCTGCCATTACGACCCCAACACCATTGACCTGAAGAGCGTCTACCAGCATCCCAGCGCGGAACACCTGCTAGGTACCGACAATCTTGGGCGCGATATGCTGACGCGCATCATCGTCGGCGCGCGCATCTCGCTGCTTGTGAGCTTCGCGGGCACGATCATCGGTTCCCTTATCGGCGTAGCGCTGGGCGTCGTCGCCGGTTACTACGGGGGCCTGCTTGACTCGCTTGTGTCTCGCTTTGTCGACCTTCTGCTCGCCTTCCCGGGACTGCTGCTCGCGATCGTCGTTGTGGCTATCCTGGGGAACGGTATCGTCAACACCATCGCCGCGATCGCCTTTTACTCGATACCCTACGTCGCGCGTATGGTACGCGGCATTGTCATCACCCTCAAAAACTCGGAATATGTGCAGGCCTGCCGTGTGATGGGGGCCTCTGACCTTAGAATAATCATCACCCATATCATTCCGAACTCGATGTCCCAGATCATCGTCAACACGACGCTGAACCTTGGCACGGCGATCCTCACCGCCTCTTCGCTCTCTTTCCTCGGCCTCGGCGTTACGCCGCCGCATCCGGAATGGGGCGCGATGCTTAGTCAGGGACGCGAGGTCATCCGCTATTTTCCGCTCGCGGCGATCATTCCCGGCGTCGCCATCACGCTTGTAGTACTGAGCTTCAGCATCGTCGGAGACGGCCTGCGCGACGCGCTCGACCCAAAACTCAAGAACAGCTAAGGGGGAGCGGCAATGGCCAAACGTATTTTAAGAGTAGAAAACCTGAAAACAACATTCTTCACCGACGAGGGAGTGATCCCCGCCGTCGACAACGTAAGCTTCCATCTAGACGAAAAGGAGACTCTGGCAATCGTCGGGGAATCCGGCTGCGGGAAGACCGTTACCTCCCTCTCCATACTGCGCCTCATCCCCTATCCTCCGGGAAAGATAACGGACGGGCACATCTATTACAACGACAGAGACCTCCTTGCTCTGAGCGAGAAAGAGATGCGGTCGATACGCGGCAACGATATTTCGATGATCTTTCAGGAACCGATGACCTCTCTCAACCCGGTGTTTACCGTCGGAGCGCAGATAATGGAGTCGCTGATCGTACACCAAAACATGTCCAAGGCCGACGCGAGGAAGCGCGCCATCGAGATGATTCGGCTCGTCGGCATACCCGCGCCGGAAAAATGCGTCGACTACTATCCGCATCAGCTCAGCGGCGGGATGCGCCAGCGTATCATGATCGCGATGGCGCTTGCCTGCCGTCCGAAGATACTAATAGCCGACGAACCGACCACGGCGCTGGACGTGACGGTACAGGCGCAGATACTGCGGCTGATGATCGAACTCAAAGAGAAGACAGGCACCGCGATAATCCTCATTACGCATGATCTCGGCATCGTCGCGCAGATCGCGGACCGCGTCAATGTTATGTATGCCGGAGAGACGGTGGAGTTCGCCGACGTGAGATCCATTTTCAGGGAACCGCTGCATCCCTACACCGTGGGGCTGCTCAAATCGCTGCCTAAGATAAACGAAGAGCGGGATAAACTTTATAACATCAAGGGGGCGGTGCCGAGCCCGAAGAACTATCCCCAGGGCTGCCGCTTCTCACCGCGCTGTGAGCGTGCGGCGGAAAAGTGCCGCAGCCAGAAACCGGAACTCTTTGCGGCCGGGGAGGGGCGCTGCGTGCGCTGCTGGCTCTACGAAGATAAAGAGGGTAAGGGTGTGAAAAACGATGGCTGAACCTTTGCTTGAAGTAAAAGATCTAAAAGTCTACTATCCGGTTAAGGTTAAGGGTGGCGGCCTCTTCAAGACAGAAAAGAAGTTTGTCAAAGCTGTCGACGGCGTCAGCTTTACCGTGGATGCCGGCGAGACCTTCGGACTGGTGGGAGAGAGCGGCTGCGGAAAGTCGACGACCGGCAAAGCCATCGTCAAGCTGCTCACACCGACGGCGGGGACGATCTCCTTTGAGGGGCGCGACCTCTTTGATCTTCCCAAGGAGCTCACAGACGAATATAAGAAGAAGATCCAGATAATATTCCAAGACCCATACTCGTCGCTTGACCCGCGTTTCACCGTGGAGCGCATAATCGGCGAGCCGCTTCTCGTGCACGGTATGACAAACGGCGTGGAACGCCGTTCGCGCGTGCTCAAACTGATGGAGGACGTCGGCATCCGCTCCGAATTCCTGCGCCGCTACCCGCATGAATTCAGCGGCGGTCAGCGCCAGCGAATCGGCGTCGCCCGCGCGCTTGCGCTGAATCCCTCGCTCATCGTCTGCGACGAGCCGGTATCAGCGCTGGACGTCTCAATACAGGCACAAATACTCAACCTGATGCAGGAGCTGCAGGCCAAGTATAACCTCACCTACATCTTTATCTCACACAACCTGAGCGTCGTAAAACATATCTGTGACCGTATCGCCGTGATGTACCTTGGAAATATTGTGGAGCTCGCCGGGAAAAACGAACTTTTCGGCGGGCCTATGCATCCATACACCAAGGCGCTGATGGCGGCCATCCCCGTACCTGACCCGGAGGTCAAGACTCTCTCCGTGCCGCTTGAGGGGGATGTTCCCAGCCCGCTCAACCCGCCGCCGGGCTGCTGCTTCCATACACGCTGCAGGCTGGCCCGCGAGGAATGCCGCGAAGTAAAGCCGCCACTCAGGGATATGGGCGGCGGGCATCTCGCGGCATGTCATCTTCTATAGAAATAACAGGAGGTAAGTGTAATGAAGGCTTCACCTTTACTGCTTTTTCCCGTAAGCGAATATCAGCGCCGCCTGAATAAAATACTCGCGGTGATGGAGAGAGCGGGCTTTGACGCTGTTATTTTGACGAGCGACGAAAATACCTTCTACCTCTCCGGCTTCCGCAGCATCGTGTGGGACAGCAAGGTTTCGACGCCGGGCGCCGTCGTTGTTACGAAGGATGGCGCCGTGGCGCTGGCCACCTCACAGGGCGGCGCGCCGACAGCCGGCGCCACATCCTGCGTCGAGGATATCCGCACATACGGCAAAGATGGTTATCCGACATACGTCAAGGCGATAACTTCGCTGCTTGAGGAGCGGGGCGTAAAAAATGGCCGGATCGGCTTTGAGCTGGGAACGGGGCACAAAATGCACCTCAACTATACGATGACCCAGGAGCTTTTCTCCGAGCTTCACGGCGCGGAGATCGCCGACGCCGCGGCAATTCTCTGGGAGGCGCGCTCCGTGAAGTCGCCGCTTGAGGTCGAGGCGATCGCGAAGGCCTGCGAGATAAACGTCGCCTGCATCCGCAAAGGATTCTCAGAGCTTCGCGAGGGGATGACGGAGATGGAACTCTATGGGAACATCATGGGCGAGTACCTCAAGAACGGCGCTGACAATACGCTGCCGCTCGGACTGCGCGCCGGCGCCGACCGTTATTCGCAGAGCAACTGTCCGCCCTCATACCGGCCGATAATGCGCGGCGAGGTCATCCTCGTCGACGGCGGGCCGATATACCATGGGTATTACTCCGACATCATACGCGAGGCTGTCATTGGCGAACCTACGACACGCCAGCAGGATATCTTTGATGTCGCGCGCGAGGCCTGCTATGTCGGCATCGAGGCTGTGCGGCCGGGCGAACCTATAAGCAGCGTCTGCCGGGCGGTAGACGATTTCTTCGATAAGAGCCGCTTCGCGGAGATCAATATGTACCGTAACTGGTGCGGCCACAGCATAGGAGTCGGCGTCCATGAATATCCGATGCTTGACACCTCAGCCGATGGATTGCTGGAGCCCGGTATGGTATTCGCGATCGAACCCTATATATTTGAAGATGGCAGCGGCAGCCTTGGCATAGAGCAAAACTTCGTCGTCACCGAGAGCGGCTGCCGGATACTTTCTCCCGGATATGACGAACTAATAAGACTTTAAGAGAGCTTGGATGAGACGGGACGCTGACGCGCCCCGTTTTTTTGTCTGTAGACATGATAATTATTTTACTTACAGCTAAAATTATCAAAAAAATATTTGACATATCATAAATATATGATAATATTCAGACGGAATAAATAGTCAATTAATATTATATAAAGGAATGAACAGTCTATGAACAGAAAGGATTGTGAAGGAGGATTACTCGCCGCTATCCGCGGGAAGAGGGCGGCGCTCAGCCCGAGGCAGGCGGCGGTTGCCGATTATATCCTGAAAAACTATCAGAATATGGCCTATGTCACCCTTGCGCAGCTGGCAAAAGAGGCAGGGAGCGGGCACGGGACGATCGTGCGGCTTGCGGAATCACTCGGCTACCCGACCTTCTCCGCGATGCAGGCGGCGCTGCGCGCGGAGATAGAGCGGGCAAAACCGCAGCGGCTGGCTGGGTTCTCTCCGCGTTCGAAGCATGGGACGCGGGTCTATGACACGGTCTTTGAGCTGGAAGACGCGATCATGAGAGAGGCGCACGCGATGATCGACGCCGAGGAATTTGAACTTGCGGCGGCTCTGCTCGCGGAGGCCCCCTCGGTGGTGGTCGCCGCCTCAGGGAGCAACGCCTTTCTCGGGGACTACGCCGCCTACTTCTTGAGCGTGCTGCGCGGCGGCGTCATGAATGTGAAGGTCCCCGATATGGCGGAGATCGAGAATATCTGCGACAGGCCGGCGGGAAGCGCCGCGCTGGTATTCAGCCTTCCTCGCTATCCGCGGGCCGCGCAGGAGATAACTGAGCTGCTGCACAGCCGCGGGATAAAAATTATCGGCATATCCGACGCGCTGAACTCGCCGATCGCCGACAGGTGCGATATTCTCTTCGTCGTGCCGCAGAGGTACTTGTCGTTTATCGATCCGTGCGCGGCGGTGATGTCTCTCGTGCACTCCCTTCTTTACGGGGTCTATTTAAAGACGCGGGAGAGCGGCCGGGCGCGCCTTGATATTTTTGACCGCTCTCTGAAAAATCTTTTTGTGAGGGCCGACGTCTCCGCGCCTGATTAACGCTCTGCCAGCTATGGGCGCAGGTGTGTACGGAGTCCGGCTGCGAAAGTTAAAGATTTTCTATCTCGGCGGTGTTCTGAGATGAAAATAAAACCCGGTGCCTATCAAAGGGCGCAGGAAGAAATCTATCATAATTTAAGGAGGCAGGAATATGGCATACGATGTTCGTTTTATCTCCCAGGCTGACGTGGAATCGCTGGGTATTTCGATGAAAGAGGTAATGGACGGAGTGGAGACCGGTTGGCGCATGAACGGGGAGGGTAAGACGGAGCTGCCCGCGAAGATCGGCATTCACCCGCGCGGCAACTGCTACATCCATGCCATGCCCTGCTGGATCGGCGGCGATACGGACATGGCGGGCATGAAATGGGTTGCCGGTTTCCCGATGAATCTTGAAAAAAGGCTGCCCTATAACAACGGGATATTCGTCCTCAACGACACGGAGACCGGTGTCGTCAAGGCGATAATGGACTGTAACTGGATGACCACCTGGCGCACGGGGGCCGCCGCTGGGCTGGGGGCTAAATACTTTGCCGCGCCCAATTCCGCCGTGATCGCCGTCATCGGCCTTGGAACGATAGGAAAGATCACGCTGCGCGCCTTCAAAGAGGTGCTGCCGGCGATGAAATATATCAAAATTTACGATCCGATGACGGAACAGTACGAGCGTTTTATCAATGAAATGCGGGAACTCCTTCCCGAAGTGGAGTTCATAAAATGCGGTTCGGTGCGTGAGGCCTGCTCGGAGGCCGACGTTGTGACAAGCTGCGCGCCGATCCTCGACCAGCCGCGGCGCTCGGTCAGCGCCGATATGCTGAAAGAAAACGTCTGCTGCATCGCCAGTGATTATGATTCGAGCCTCTGTGCCGACACCGTGAGCGGCGGGCGCTCCTTCGTCTGCGACGACCGCGGCCAGTATCTCTGGACACAGGAGCACGAAGTCTACTTCCAGAACGGTTACCCGCTCGCGGAGGGTATCTACGCCGATATGGGCGAGATAATCGCCGGGAAAAAACCGCCTGTATTGGAGGGGCGCCGCGTCTGTCTGTTCATGGGCATCGCAAGCCACGACGTGATGACCGCGAAGCTGATATTGGAGAAGGCGGCGGAAAAAGACGCCGGGACGATGCTGAAGCTGTAACGCTGCGGTAAAATAAATCGTATGGGATAGACAGTAAGGGGGAGGAGCTTCGCGCTCTTCTCTTTTTTTGCGTTATAGCCAATAAATTTTAGCTACAATTTATGGAAATAAAATCTATTTTTTGCTGATTTCGTGTATGCAGGCGGTAAGAAGCGACATCACGGCGGCCCTTTCTTCCTCGCTCATGTTCGAGCCGTCGTGTTTTAATGTCTCAAAAATTATAGCAAGGTTTAATAAAGGAGAGCTTCCTCGTGTTATGCCCGTATATTCATCCCTCCTTGCCGAGGTCTGTGCCTCCGGCGCCGGCGGCAGGGGGTCGTCAGTCTCTCCCACAAGGTAAGCGGAGGTGGTGTTGAGCAGCTTCGCAAGCTCGGCCAATATATCTGCCCTGGGTACGCGCACCCCGGTCTCCCAGTTGATGATCGAGTTCCGCGAATACCCTGACTCCTCTTCCATCCGGTATTGACTCCACCCCAAACGTTCCCTGCTGATTTTAAGCCTATCGCCAATTGCCATTTTTCTCACCTACCATACGAATAGGCTACATGAATGGTATGAATATTTATAGACATAATAAATCAACTACAACAGTAGACATACGTATTCTAATAGGATAAAATAACGACATCAAAAATAGGCTGTAAATAAAAACGTATCAGCGAACAAAATATTTTTATCGTCAAAAATATCAAATATCGGACCATTAAAAGGGGAGATTGGCATAATATCCAAAAAACTGACCGCAGCATTTTTTATCTCATTATGCGCCTCCGTGGCCCTGCTCTTTTTCCTGCTCAGGGACATGAGCGGCTTATACACTGTTTGTAAGTGAAGGTCTATCCAGACCATTTACCAATAAAGGGGAGGGGATGAAGGTTTCAAATGGGACTCCAGCAGCGGAGATATTGTCAGCGTAGATGAAACAGGTAAAATCACTGCACTAAAGGTAAGTGCTGAACCCATTACCATTACCGCGACAAGCACATTAAGCAGCCTCAAAGGGACATGCATCGTCACCGTACGTGAAGCGGGCGACGTAGTCGTGACACCGGCGGAGATCTCGCTTAATATCGGCGGTATGGAAACATTAACGGCGATATGTGACCAGGGAGAAACCATCAGATGGAGCTCCGCTAAGGAAGCCATCGCGACTGTGGACGAAAAGGGAAATGTAACCGGTGTTGCCAAGGGCGAGACGGATATAATCGCAACCGGCATTAGCAGCGGCAAATCGGGCAAATGTCACGTCGTAGTATCTGAAAAGCCTGTCACGCCTCCCATCGAACCGATCAAACCGGTCCTTCCGGTCGTCTCCGACGATGTAAAGGAAGAGGTAAAACCGGTAGTTGGCGAGACGGAGACTGACACTGCGGAGGCCGCCGCCAAGCTCGACGGCATTACGGAAGATATGCTTGAGATAGACAAGGACGAAATCGTAGCGGTAAAGGCGGATACGGTGGTCAAGGTCGTTGAAAATATAGCGACGCTGGAAAACGTCACCTCCGCCGACGTGCTTCCGCTTCCCGTGTTCACGGCGAAGGTTGACAGCAAAAAGACGGTAATGATCAGCTTCTCCCTCGCCGGTGCGGATTTGAAGGCGGCAAAGCCGGAAGACGTTAAAGTGCTGAAGATACTGGGCGCGGACAGCGGCAGACTCTTCAAGTACGCTTCGGAGATCACGGCCGATATGGATGAAAAATTCACCATTCAGAAGGTGGACGGAACGATATTCAAGGGCGCGATAGAGGGAAGCGAGACGTATATTCTCTCGATCTTCATCAAAGACGGCGGCGCCTATGACCTTGACGAGGCCGACGGCCTGGTAGCCGACCCCGCGGCGATACTTGCCACAAAGACGGTAGAGCCGCACCACGGCGGCTCCAGCAGCGGCTGTAACGCGGGATTTGCGGGACTGCTTCTGCTTGTCGCGATTCCCTTTATTTACCGCAGGAAGAGGTAGCGCTGGGAGTTTAAAAAAGACAAGATATGAAGATCAGGGCGGCGGATGTTTCGCCGCCCTTTTCGCGTCTCACCGGCAATATACGCGGAATATAAAGCGGGAATCCTTTTGTCCGTACCGCGTGGCTGTGAAATTGTCATTTTAACCGCCGGTCAATTAGTTTTGCAACGGCAGGGAGCGGAAAAATACCTTAATGATTATACGGTGATTTATACAAAAAATTTAGGGCTGTGAATCGTCTTTCTCGATCTCTCCGACCAGCTCGATAACGTTGGTGAAGTCTATTGCGTTCTGCTTGGTGATGACCGGGCGGCCGGTCTTTGTCTCTATCTCCTTCCTGGCATTTCCCGCCACCTGCCCGCCCTGACGTGCGACATTGGCGTTCTCATTAAATGTCTCCGGCTTCACGGTCTTGGATATCTCGGTCGTAGTCGCTTCAGCGAGCATATTCAGCACCAGCTCCAGGTCGCTCATGTTGTCGCGGAGATTTTCTTTCTTGAGTCCTTTGAGGCTCTTGTACTGTCTTGTCGTCATCCCCGCCCACGCTTTCGTTATCTCGTCGGTGAGGATGGCATATTCCACGCCTTTCTTAACGCCGCAAATATCCCATTCGGCCGTGAGGTCGTTGCGGATACGTATCGAGAGCAGCCGCTGATGAATCCATTCTTTTGTGTAGCCCTTTTTCAGATATGTCTCAAACGCGCGGTCGATGGCCAGCTCCGGGTCCGCCGTCTCTTCGATGCGCTCCGCGCCGACGCGCGCGAGCCAGAGCTTGAAGGGTTCCGCCTTTGGGGAAGGTATCGATTGAATCAGACGGAGAATATCCTCGGTAGAGGCGACGTCAGTCAGGCGCATTTTGCCGTCTGCGGCTCTCATCTTCAAACCGTGACAATTTGTCACGGTTTCATTTCCTTCGGCCTTGAGACGCTGTTTCAATTTTCTCCAGTATGCGGCAGGATCGGCGCTGCCGGTGAGTGCGCCTACAATATCCACAACGGAGAAGTACCACTCTTCCTCTGCCTCCACCCAAACGGAACGTATTTTTTTATTTTCAAATAGGGCTATTTTGTCTGACATTATATCTGCCTCCGTTTAAAAAATAGCTCGTATATCCACCATCAAACCCCAGTATACTTATAATATCTCAGACAATAATTCTGCGCGGCGGCCTTTTGTCCCATTTGCGGGTATACATATATACTACAAACACATTAGGATGAGGTAAAAAGGCCCGGACTCTTACCGGCAGAGAATAATCCTGCCGCGGCCTTAGACGGTTGAAATAACTGGCCTACATGCGTCCCTTTCTCTGTTTCCAAAGCTTGAGATAGGCCCGCATCGCATCACGCAGGTGTACGGAGGTGGCGTGCGCCGCCCCCTCGTAGTCTTTTTTCTCCACGAGGCGGATTATCTCGGCGTGTTCCTTGAGCGCCTGTTCGGTGCGCGAGGCCTCCTTAAAAGAGGTGAAGCGGAAGGTGCGCAGGTATTTCTGCGTCGTTCTTATCTGTTCCTTGAGCCGCGGCATCTCGCAGCTGTCATAGATGCGTTCGTTGAACTTCGCCGTCCAGCGGCATACCATCTCGATGTCGCCGGCAGCGTGGGCCTCTTCGGCCTTGCGGCAGTACATCTTGAGCTCCTCGAGCTCTTCCTTTGATATTTTATCGATCACGATCTTTATCGCGCAGACCTCGAGCGCTTCGCGTATCGTATAGTATTCGCGGATGTCGTTTTCCGTATATTCGGCGACGATAAGTCCCTTGCGCAGTATCTGGTTGATGAGCCCCTCGCTCTCAAGCATCCTCAGCGCTTCGCGTACGGGCATGCGGCTCACGCCAAGCTGGTCGGCTATCTCCGTCTCTATCAGCCGCTCGCCGCTGGGGATGTCTCCGTCGAGTATCTGCTTGCGCAGCAGGTTGGCGACCTCCGCCCTCAGTGTGCTGCTCGGCGCTATATCCAGCTCCGCATCCAGTTTTATTGCCACAGCGCTGTCCCCCTTGTCCTATCTTCCAACTTATATGATAAGTAAATACTAACATAAAAAAAAATATTCGCCAGTAGTAAAATAGGAGAAATTTTTGTTTTTCAATATTGACTTTCCTCTCCGTAGGGATATTATATATCTACCGAGGTTAGATGGATAC
>NZ_JAJBUX010000057.1 GCF_020860125.1 Cloacibacillus sp.
GTCAAACACCTTCCACTGCCCGTCAGTGTCGATGAAATAACCCTTTGAACGCACGATATCGTCGGGCAGTTTTTTCAGCACCTCTTTGAACTTTTCCGGATCGCCCTCCCAGAAGACGCTGAGCGAGGCGAGATTATCCGGCGGCACCATGTGGGGCGTCATGTTGCTGAGCGTATCGTCAATGAACTTCTCCCACTCCGCCATCTCAGGAATCTCTTCGATCTTCTCTTCGGGCTCCGCCGCGGGACGGAATATCTCCCAGGGGACATTGCCGAAGGCGGCCCGCGTAATACGCGCCGCGGGGTTTAGCTGCCTCAGGTGCGCCTCAAGGGCGTCCGCCTCCTCGGCGGAAACCAGGTCCGTCTTGTTGATGATGAGATCGGTCGCCGCCTCCGTCTGGCGGATGACGGCGTTGAAGAGGTCGAGCCAATCCTCAAAATGGACCGCGTCGATCACACAGATATTGCCCGCCATCTGATAATAGTCATGGAGCATCCCGTGGGACAGGTCCTTTTTCATATCGGTGGTGTCGGCGACGCCGCTCGCCTCGACAAGCAGGATCGTCGGCTGATAGTCCTTAAGTATTGTGTAGAGGCCGCGCAGGAAATCACCCTTTGCGCAGGCGCAGAATATCGAACCGCGGCTGATCTCGATAATCTCAAGGCCGTTTTTGCGCACCACGTCGCCGTCGACGCCGGCCTTGCCGAATTCGTTCATCAGAACGGCGATTCGCTCTCCCTCGGGGTGCGTCTCAAGAAGATGCTTAAGCAGCGTCGTCTTTCCGCTGCCAAGAAACCCCGACAAAAGGAATACCTTGCATTTACTCTCTTTCATTCTCTCTCCGCTCCTCCGCGGTCATCGATCCGCAAAATTTTTATTGCAGTTTATTGAAGACTACCACACCTATTAGACATTATCAACTATATTAAAAGTAATCTATAGATAAAAAAAGACGGCTTTATGTCCCTATCACATATCATTCATTATATTCGTTTAGATATCGGAAAAGACCCGCAGGGACGAGACACTTTCCCTCGCGGGCCATTCATTTTAAGTATACGCCTGTAAAATGATCTGGCTTTTTTAGTATCAGAACACCTTTACCGCTCGTCCCTTTTTATCCAGCCGACCTTATGTCTAAGCAGTTCGAGCTGCTCTTCATACCACTCCTGCGAGTGCTTCAGCACGCTTTCCGCAAATTCGCGCGGCATATCGCCGCGCATTTTGAAAAGTTCCAGCTTCGCCCAGTAAAGCGTCGCCTGCCAGATGGGACGCCGCGTTTCGCTCACAAGCCGTTTAGCCACTGTGAAACAGATGCCTGCGTGGTACCAGTCTTTTTTAAGGGAGTTTATCAGCCCCATGAGACTGAAGGCGATCCCGCCGCCCTGGAGACCGTCTTCCCAGTCCGTGTGCATGATGTTGCAGATCTTGCCCATACGCTGCAGGTAAACCTCGGCCTCTTTATATCTTCCGAACAGCATGAGGCAGAAGGCCGCCTTCGCGAGTGAGAGCCCCAGGGCCCGGAACAGCGCCACCGATTCTCCGATATTGACGCAGTTTTCGTAAAATGACAGCGCCTCCTCTATCCTCCCCTGGGCAAGCTTCCAGTCGCCGCGGAAGTGTTCGGCGGCAATGAGGCAGACGGTGTAATTCTGCCCCTTTTCCTCTAGTTTTTCAAAGACCAGCGTCGACATCAGCAGGTACTTTTCAACCTCGTCATGGCGTCCCGCAAGTATCCGCGCGATGGCGATAAAGCGCAGCGCGATCCCCTCCCAGTGGCAGTAACCGGCCTTTTTTGCGTATTTGTAGAGCTTTTCCGCGCAGAAGGAGAGACGCCTAGCGTCGTCACGCTGGATCGCGAGATAACACATCTGTACGCCGGCCTTTATCACCGGCTCCGGCTCGCCGATGGCCATCGCCTTGCGCACGGCGCCGCGCAGCATATAGTCGGCGTCGTCATAGCGTCCGCTCCACCACAGATAACCGCCCTTTAAAATATAGAGGTCGCGCTCCATGCGCAGAAGGCCGGGGCTGCCGCCCTCAGTGCGGAAGAGGCGGTTCATTATCTCCCAGGCGTCGGCCAGCGCCTTCTGCGTGTAATTGACGTCTTCGGCGGTGGGGATATAGTGCATAAGGTCCTGGTCGACAAGCGTCGGAAACACCTCGTGAACGGCCATAAAGTGCAGCTCAAGCTCACGTATGCGCCAGAAAAGTTCTCTATCAGTCAGCTTCGCTTCGTGGCAGTGATAGTAGAGCCGGGAGCATATCTTTTTATGGCGGTACTGGAGAACGGACGGCGTCAGCGCTTCGAGTATCTCCATATTTTTCGCGTGGAGCGCCACCTTGCGGGAGACGGACATCCCATCGAGAAGCGCCTCGCGTATCTTCGTATGGGTAAAATAGTAGAGCACGTCGCCCTCGCCGGACTCCTGCTCGCGCAGGAAACCATGTAGCCTGAGGTTGTTATAAAACTTGGAGACCTGCAGCGGCGATATCTCCAATACCCGTGAGATCTCCTTCATCGAGGCGCACTCGGGACAGACGGCGATCGCCTCAAGAAAAAGCCTTTCATTTTCGTCGAGAAGCTCTATCATCGACAGATAGGTGTTCTTATAGGGGGCGGCTCCGTCGATTATGCCGTCCAGTTTATATTTCAGCAGCTCTTTGATAAAGAAGGGATTGCCCTCCGTCTGCATATAGACGTCGTGTATCCGCTCGTTGGACCACTCTTCGTCCGGCGCCATCTCATGGCAGATGCGGCCCGTCTCCTCAAGGTTGAATCTCCGCAGCGTTATCTCAAACTTTTCAAAAGGTTCGTCCGCGAGCGCCGTGCGCAGCATAAAGGCCGAGCGGATCTCCTCGAAGCCGGTGACGAGCATGTGGCGCGGCGCGCTGTTGTCGCACATCAGCGATTCGATGATGTTCCAAGAGGCGTCGTCCATCCACTGGATGTTCTCAATCACGAGCAGGCGGTGTACCCCCTCCGCGGTCTCGGCGGTGCGCTGGTAGATAAGGTCAGCGATATAGGAGTAGCTGAGCTCGGAGAGCGATTTGATATTCTCCTGCTGTGCGGGAGAGATATGGAGGGATTTCAGAAGACGCATGATGGGAGCCAGCGGATACGACTTCTCCTCCTGCCAACAGTCGACAGAGAAGCATTCCCACCCTCTTTCCGTGAGACAGGAGATGATCTCGTTCACAAATACCGTCTTGCCGATCCCCTGTTCGCCCCAAACCAAGCCGCATAGGGAGCGGCCCGGCACCGCGCCGGAAAAGAAATCGAGCATCCGCAGGATCTCATCGTTGCGGGCCAGCGGACTCTCCTCGCTGTTATGAGCCGACACCCTGATGTTGGGAGTCTCTTTCTTTCGCCTCATCAGCGTCGAGATATCGGAAAGGTTGGCTTCGATGCCGAAGTCGCTCTCTATGCGCGCGGAGAAGGAGCGGGCCGTGTCAACGGCCTTGATCTTCTGGTTGGTTTTTATATAGAGCCGCACCAGCTCTCCATGTATCTTTTCATCATAGGGCTCGCACTCCGTAAGTTTTTCATAGCATAGTATGGCGTCGTCAAAGCGGCTTTCTGCAAAACCGGCCAGCTGCGCCTGCGCCCGTTTTTTAAGATTACGCACAAGCATGTTATGATAATGCTGTCTCTTCGGCAGCAGCCAGTCGCTGAAGGAGGCCCAGTCGTCTATCTCCGCGATATCAAAAAAGGGGCTGCAGAGTCCCGAGATCTCGGGCCAGCCGAGAGAGTCTATCCGCGGCAGCAGGTCTATGTCGCGTTCTATCTTGAATTTTGCGTCAAGTACGACGGAACCTCCGCTGCTGAGATTCACAGGCAGGATTTTCTTTATATGGCTCAGCGCGTTGCTCAGATTCCAGCGCGCCTTTTCCATCGTTTTGTCGGCCCACAGATATTCGCAGATCTTATCCTTAGACAGAGTCTTTTCCTCAATCAGCATTAGCGCCAGTATCTGCGCCTTTTTAAACGGGAAAATATGAGGCGTCCCATCGATGAAAAGTTCCGGCGTTCCGAGAAAACGAGCCTTAAATTTCATATCATCTCTCCTGGGTATCTATAATTATTATCGTGTAATATCTTTTATATTTTATTTAAAAATAATTTTATAATAATTTAATGGTGCTTACTTTATTTTATATCATTTTTCATAATAAGAAAAATATCCGCAAATGTGCAAAAAGACACTCTAATTATAAACTCAGTTAAATCTTGTGCATCAGAAAGAATTCTTATTCATTATATTTCCGGAGGTCAAAAAAAATGCAAAAAAGCTCGTAACACAAATTTTAATTAATCCATCTTTAAAACGTAAAAGTTCATTATTTTGCATGGTTTTTACAGTTCGATGCTACCCTTCAAAGTACTAATATTAATTTTGCACATTAAATATAAATTAATATAAATAAATTATGCATAATTATTATTAGAATACGCCGTCAGAACCGAGATGATGCCCTGCCACCCAGCCAACCAGCTTTTAACACCACCACGCGTTACTGCCGCCTTGTGAAAATTATTATGCTTGAAGGAGTGATTTAAGTGGAAGAAAAGAGTGCAAAAAGAAAGTTTTCCATGCCCAATACGTTTGTTGTAATTTCGATCTTTATTATGCTGGCTACGGCGCTCACCTGGCTGATCCCCTCGGGGAGCTTTGAGCGCGCCTTCGACGAAGCTACCGGCAGGACGCTGGTCGTGCCTGGAACTTTCAAACTGCTTCCACACACGCCGGTCAGCCTGCCACAGATGGTCATGTCCATCTATGAGGGGATGGTAGACGCGGCGAACATCATTTTCTTTACCTTCTTCTCTTATGGTTTTATGGTGATGCTGATCAAGGTCGGCGCCTTCGACGCCGGCGTCGGCGCGATGATACGGAAGCTCAAGGAGAAAGACCATTATGCGATGCCGCTGATCGCCATCATATTTTCACTGATGGGAGCGGCTTTTGGAATATATGAAGAGACATACGGTTTCGTCCCCGTGGTGATGAGCCTCGGCGTAGCGCTTGGCTACGACCCCTTCTACGGCGCCATCACGGTCCTCGGAGGCATGGCGACGGGATACGCGGCGGCCTCGATCAACCCATACACGGTCGCCATCGCGCAGACCATCGGCGAACTGCCGCTGTTTTCCGGCATGGCCTTCCGCTGGATCTGCTATCTGTGCTTCATGTCGTTTTTCCTCACCTATATGTGCCGTTATGGGCGCATGGTAAAGGCCGACCCGACAAAAAGCTATGTTTACGGCGTCGAATTCCCATTTTTATCCACCTCATCATCGGCGGAACTCGTAGCCAAGGACTTTAACACAAGACATAAGATATCGCTGATACTCTGTTTCTCGACCGTTTTTATCTTCGCCTATGGCGCTATCAAATACGGCTGGTACTTCTCGGAACTTTCAGCGATCTTTATCGTCATGATGTTCGTCATTGGGGCTGTCAACAAACAGAGCATCAACGATACCTGCGAAGCCTTTGTAGACATCTCAAAGAACATCCTCTTCGCGGCATTCGTCATCGGCCTCTCCCGCGCCATCCTCGTCGTGCTGCAGAAGGGACAGATAATCGACACCGTCTGTTACTATTTCTCCAACAGCCTCAGCGATATGCCTAAAGTCGTCGCGGCGGAGGCGATGTTCGGCTTTCAGACGCTTCTTAACCTGTTCATCCCCTCCGGCAGCGGCCAGGCCGTCACCTCGATGCCGCTCATGATACCGCTTGCCGACCTGCTCGGCATCAACCGCCAGATCGCCGTGCTGACCTTCCAGTTTGGAGACGGGTTTTCCAACATTTTCTGGCCCACGGCCTGCGCCACCCTCTGCGCCGTCTCCGGCGTTCCAATCAACCGGTGGTGGAAATTTTTCGCCCCCTACTGCCTTTATGTCACGCTAATAACGATCGCCATGATCGCCGTAGCCGTCTCGATAAATTACGGTCCCTTCTAAACGGGGATCTCAGGAGGTGTATCTGAATTGAAAAACATTGCTGAAATCTTGGAGACAAAAAAGGCGTCTATCCTGGAACTGGAAAAATTCCTCTATAACAACCCGGAGATCGAGATGGAGGAATTCAAAGCGAAGGAAAAGTTCATTACGCTCCTGCGGCGTGAGAATTTCACTATCGAAAGCGATATCGCGGGCCTGCCGACCGCCTTCGTGGCCCATAAAAGCAGCGGCGCGGGCCCCAGCATCGGGATCATGGCCGAATACGACGCCCTGCCGGGAATGGGGCACGCCTGCGGGCATAATCTCATCGGCGCCATGGGCTTCGGAACAGCGGTCGTGCTGGCGGAAATACTTGGAGAGCTGAAGGGAAGCGTCTATCTTTTCGGAAGTCCGGCGGAGGAGACTGGCAGGGGCAAACCAGGGCTTTTGCGGGAGGGCTGGCTCAAAAAGGCGGACGTGGCCATGATGGTGCATCCGATGAAATTTTCCGCCCTCACCTCCAACATGGTCAATCTTGAGGGCTACGACATCACCTTTCACGGACGCGCCTCACACGCGGCGGGTTCGCCTGAAAACGGCGTCAACGCGCTTGACGCCGCGGTGATATTCTATAACTCCGTCGGCCTTTTAAGGCAGCAGACGCTCGACGGTTCGCGCGTGCACATGATAATCACAAACGGCGGCGCGGCGGTGAATATCATTCCCGATACCGCGGCGCTGCGCGTCGAGATACGCCACGAAAACCTCAAGTATTTCCGCGGGCTCGTGGATAAGGTCCTCGGTATCGCCCGCGCGTCGGCCCAGGCCGCCGGCTGCACGGTGTACATAGAGATGTTCGAACCGCCGATAGCCTGCATGAAAAACAACAGGGTGATGATAGATCTCTTCAAAAAGCATCTGCACGAAGCCGGCATTACGGAATATGTGGAGGAATTCAGCACCGGCGGCTGTACCGATATGGGCAACGTGAGCCAGGAGGTACCCTCCATCCACCCATTTATGAAGATGGTCCGCCCCGACTCTGACGAGCATACCCTCGAATTTTTAAAGGACGTCGACGAACCTTACGCGATAGAGCAGATGTATAAGATCATCGAGTGTATGGCCGGAGTCGGCGCTGACATTCTCAAAGAACCGCGGCGGCTGCAGGAGATAAAAGACGATTTCGCAAAGGCATAGCGTATAGGATATAAGTCCGTTGATATCACAGCTTATCAAAAAGGGGACGGCTTTGTAAAAAGCCTTACCCTTTTTTCTCCGCTCTACCGGTCAAGCCTGGACTTTACCAGACAAGCCGCAGCTTGAGCGCTGAGGCGCAGATTCATCAACTCCCTATCGGCAGACAGGTATCAAAATCAGACCCTTTGGCGGCGGTATGGGTTTTTTACGGTGGTAGACGATAAAATCTGCCGTCTTTATGTTCCGCTCAATAAAATAAATGTAAAAAATGCCCAAGTGTTTTTTCATATTTTCAAAATCATTCAAGAATAGACATGAATAGTTTTTGCATCCCTTTTGCAGAGGGGTGGTATCTTGTACTCATCAAGTGAAATTCAAGTTGCAAACAAAAAAACTAAATCAAAGAAAGACGGAGGTAGTAACTATGTCAATAGCACAGGTTCGCCAGTATATGGTTGATGGTGATGGAGATGCGGTGGTAGCCCTTGTAAACGACTTACTCGCCAAAGGCACGGCTGCACAGGAGATCATGAACGGTCTCACAGAAGAGATGGGCATACTCGGACAGAAGTTTGAGAACTTCGAAGTATTCCTTCCCGACCTTATGATCGCGGGCGACGCCTTCATGCAGATAATGTCCGTCCTTAAGGAACACCTTGTCGCCGCCACCGACGGCACCGCGGCCAAGACCGTTATCATCGGCACCGTCAAGGGCGACTATCACGACATAGGAAAGAACATCGTCGGCATAGTCCTCCAGGCCAACGGATTCAACGTCGTAGACCTCGGCGCGGACGTAGACCCTGTAGCATACCTCGACGCGGCCCGCAAAGAAAAGGCTGACGTAGTCGGCCTCTCCGCCCTGATGACCACAACGATGCCCGGACAGGAAGAGTTCATCAAGCTTGTTAAGGATGCCGGAGAGAAGGGCAAGTACCTCGTCTGCGTAGGCGGAGCCCCGACCTCGGTCGAATGGGCTGAGCGCATCGGCGCCGACGTATGGTCCTTCGACGCATTTGAGTGCGCGGCGAAACTTAAGAAGCTTCTCGGATAGTTTTTAATATCAGGATAATGGGGGAATAGACAATGTCAACGTTCAGAATGTGGGAAGTATTCGCAAAGGCCGATGACGGCCCGTTCTATAAGGACCAGGGAGAGTGGATGATCAAGAGTTTCATCCCCAACATGAGAAGGGTCGTCAAAGAGCACAACATCAAGTATGACGGAAAGACGATCGTCAACCAGGACGACGACCTCGCCGACAGAGTATGGGAGGCCGCGAAGGACTTCTTCGTATCAGTTGGCGTATATAACCAGGATACTCACCGCGTCATGAAGTTTACGGAGCGCGAAGTCAACGAAGTTCTCTACACAAAGCGCCCCAAGTACATGATCGGCGCCGGCCATGACCAGCGCTGGCTTCAGGTCCGCGCGGTAGAAGACAAGGAGCGCCGTCCCTTCCACCTCTTCAGCCCCGACGCCAACTTCAGCACCGACATTCACAAGAAGGCCTGCATGGCTTACCTGAAGGAACCCCTTCTTGACGGCCTCTGCGCTCCTCTGCTTGAGGACTTCATGGGCCGCAAGGCGACCTCCCAGAACCCGACCGAAGTAGCGGCGGCAATGGAGCACGCGATGAACCTCAGAGACGCCCAGCGCCTCGTCGGCAGACCCGACGTGTGGACGGTCTCCGTCGGCACCGCGGAATCGGCACAGGCTCAGATCGCGGCGGGAAATCCCGTCTGGGGCGTACGCCAGTCACATCTCGACGGCCGCATGGTCTCTATCCTCACAGAGATGACGACCAACAACGCGATGCTCAACAAGTCGCTCCACTACCGTTCATACGGCAACGTATTCGGTAACCTCTGCGGCGCCATCTTCGGCGGACACGCGGGCGGCACCGAAGGTACGCTCGTCCTCCAGACGGCTTACAATATCGAAGGCGCGTGCCTCTACGGCTCATGCTGGGCGCTGAACTTCCCCTTCCACCTCAAGTGGCAGTCGACGACCACCAGAGAGCTCCTCTGGCTCCAGAGCGTACTGAGTCAGGCGATGTCACGCAACTCGAACCTCATCTTCCTCAACAACCTATTTGCGAACGCAGGTCCCGGAACAGATCAGCTCTACTGGGAGTGCGCGAACCACGCTATCGCCCTCGAGTCTTCGGGCGGCAACCCATGGGGCGCAGCGACCTGCCGCAACAAGTTTACCGACATGGCGACACCGCTTGAATCACGCTTCTACCATGAGACGAACGAGGCCTCCTTCAAGATGCGTCTGAGCAGGGCGAAGGCGGAAGAGATCTGCCAGAAGATCATGGAAAAGTACGAGAAGCTTATCCCCGTCGACAACTACGGCAAACATATCCAGGAAGTTTACGATATGGAACGCCTCGCACCGCGTCAGGAATATCTCGACCAGTATGAGCGCATGAGGGACGAACTCAACAAGCTCGGCGTCGAATACGCCTATTAATAATACTGTCCGGCCAGATGAAGAGGCGCGCCCAAAGCGCCTCTTCATCTATAAACATTTAAATACTAAGAACGGGGTGAATACATGAACGGTAAAGAGAGAGTTTTGAAGGCTCTGCGTTTTGAAGAGGTAGACCGTGTACCGTGGGTTCCCTTCACCGGCGTCCATGTGGCTAAGCTCGTAGACTCTAACGCCGAAGAGCTTTTAAAGAACGGAGATATTCTTGTAGAGGCCGTCAGCGCGGCCGCCGAACGTTATTATGCGGACGGCGTCTGCTCGGCCTTCGACCTGCAGGCGGAGGCAGAAGTCCTCGGATGCGCTCTGCACTGGAGCAAGAACAACCCGCCGGCAGTCACCGGCCACGTACTCGCGCAGGGCAAAACGCTGGAAGATCTGCCTGAATTCACAAAGGACAAGGGCCGTCTGCCGATGTTCTTCGAGGCGACGAAAAAGCTCGTGGAGAAGGTAGGAGACGAAAAGGCCGTTTTCGCCCTCTGCTGCGGCCCGTTCACGCTCGCGCTGCATCTGCGCGGCTCGGCCTTCATCATGGACATGATGAAAAAGCCGGACGAGGCCCATAAGGTCCTTGAATACTGCGCCGAGATCACGCGCCGCATGGGCGAGTGGTATATGGAGACCGGCGCGCATGTCGTGGCCGTCGTCGACCCGATGACGAGCCAGATCGCCCCGAAACACTTCGAGGCTTTCGTCACACCCTACGTGAAACCCGTGATCGACGAGGTGCATGGCAGGGGCGGCATCGTCACGCTCTTCTGCTGCGGCAACGCGACAAAGAACATCGAACTCATGATGAAGAGCAAGCCCGACGCGATCGCCTTCGACGAACAGGTCGACCTCCAGTTCGTCAAAGACCTCGCCGATAAATATCACGTCTCCTTCGAAGGTAATATCCCGCTGACGACGACTCTGCTCTTCGGCTCCCCGCGCGAATGCGTAGCGGATATCAAGAAGAGAATAGAGATCGGCGGCCGCCGCGGATATATCCTCTCACCTGGCTGCGACCTGCCCTACGACACCCCGTTCTATAACCTCGAGGCCGTCGGCAAGTACGCCGCGACCGGCGAAGAACCCTCTGAGACCTCCGGATTTATGTCGCTCGAAGAGGCGCTCAACAACGCCGAAGAATCGGGAGACGTCTTCGAAGATGTAAAGATAGAGCCCGGCAAGGTATTCATCGAGATAGTCACCCTCGACTCGGAGGGCTGCGCTCCCTGCCAGTATATGTGCGAGGCGGTAAAGAACGTGGCTCCGATCTACGGCGACAAGCTGACCTGGCGTGAATCGCTGATCAAGAGCGCCGCCGGCATCAAACGCACGATGTCTCTCGGCGTCGCAACGCTGCCTACGCTTCTTATCAACAACGAGGTCGTCTTCGACAACATCACGCCGACGACGGACGCGCTCATCAAAGAGATAGATAAGAGACTGTAACCCACATGAGGCGCCCGGCTTCGGCACGGGCGCCCCTTAAAGGCTGCGGTCATCCGGCTTCGGCCATCCGGCTTCGGCCATCAAAAAAAATACCGGCGGAAACAGCAGGTGGTTCTTACGGGGGTATCCCGCCCGCTGGATGTTTTATTAACTTTTTTAAATATATTGCAGCAAAAGCACCGGAACCAAAAACCAGAAACAGAAGCGGAGGAATAAGAAATATGGAAAGCAGCACAAAAAGACCGTCCTTCCCCGTTGCCCTGGGGACCTTCATCTGTATCGCGGGAATCATAAGTTTTGGATTGCTCGGCCTCGGCCTTGACGCCCATGTGCCGATCGCGGTGGCCGCGGCGGTGGCGGCCCTCGTCGGCAAATTTATTGTGGGCGTGACCTGGGAAGAGATGGAGATCTCCATCTGCAACGCCATCTCTTCGTCCATCGGCGCTCTTCTCATCCTCATCGCGATCGGCATGCTCGTCGGCTCATGGGTACAGGCCGGAGTCGTTCCCGGTCTTATCTATTATGGATTCGACGTGCTCTCACCCGGCATTTTCCTCTTCGCCACGCTCATTATATGCTCCATCGTATCCGTAGCTATCGGCGCCTCATGGGGAGTCGGCGGCACGATCGGCGTCGCCCTCATCGGTATCGCCGCCGGACTTGGTATCCCCGCCCCTCTAGCGGCCGGCGTAATAATCTCCGGCGCCTATTTCGGCGATAAGATGTCGCCCCTCTCCGACACGACGAACCTGGCCCCCGCGGTCTCCGGCTCGAACCTCTTCGACCATATCCGCGCAATGATGTGGACGACGATCCCTTCGTACCTCATCGTCATTGTGATAACGATCGTCCTCGGGTTCACCTTCTCCGGCGGCGCAAACGGAGCCTTTGACGCGAGCCGCATCGAGGCGTTTCAGAAGATACTGTCAGCGGAATTCCAGATCAATCCCATCTTCGTAGCCGTACCTCCCATCGTCGTTCTCGGCCTGGTCATGATGAAATGCCCGGCGCTGCCCGGTATGATAGCCGGCGCCGCTACAGCTTCGTGTATCGCCATGTTCCAGGGCAAGAGTCTCGCCGAGGCGCTGGGCGCCATCCATTACGGATATGAGTCAACGATCGCCACAAAGCTCTCGGAGACAAGCATGGAGGCACTGCCAGCCCTCATGAACGAGCTTGGCATCCACGGAGTCTCCGCGGATATGGCGCACGAGGTCAGCTCAATGGTCGTAGAGCTCCTTAACAGAGGCGGCCTTGACAGCATGATGTGGTCCCTCTCCCTGATTATGATCGCCCTGGTCCTCGGCGGCGTAATGGAAAGCTGCAACTACCTGACCGTTCTGCTCAACCCGCTGCTTTATAAGGTCCGCACCGTCGGAGGCTTCGTAAGCCTCGTCGTCGCCTCCTGCTTTGTAAGCAACGTCTTCCTCGGCGACCAGTATCTCGCGATCGTCGTTCCCGGCCGTATGTTCAAATCCGCGGTCGCGAGAACCGACCTTTCGCCGCGTATGCTCTCGCGTACGCTGGAAGACTGCGGCATGCTCACGGCGGTCCTCATCCCCTGGACGGGATGCGGCGCCTTCCAGTCAAGTGCTCTGGGCGTCCCGACTCTGGCATACGCCCCCTACTGCTTCCTCAACTATATCAACCCGTTCGTGGCGATAGCCCTCTCCTACCTCGGCATAGGCAACTACTGGGGCAAGGATAAGGCCGACAAGGTCGAAAAGAGGACCGCGCTCGTATTCCCAAGGGAAGAAGCCGAAGCATAATATTTTTCGACATCAGGAGGGAAAGGATGGATGGGGCGCGCGCCCTTCCGCCTCCCTCTGTTATAGCCCGATCATCCCGAGGACGAAGCCTTTGCCCATAAAAGCCTTCGTCCTCTATTTAAGTATTATATTTACGAATTGACGGCTGGCCGTCAGAAGGAGGTCCCGCCCGATGAAAAATATCCAGAAATCCCTCGCCGTTGTTGCCCGCGACGAAAAGGCGATCTCACCATCGTCACGCTCGCCATATTATCCGTTCGCCGCCGCCTCCGGCGCCGGAGCCCTGCTGAAAGACGCCGACGGCAACGAATATATCGACTTCTCGGCAGGCGCCGCCTCGCTGAACACCGGCACCTGCCATCCGCGTGTCGTCACCGCGATAAAAGAACAGGCGGAAAAGCTGCTCTGCTACACCATCGGCTATATGTATGAAGAATCGTCCGTGGAACTCGCGGAAAAACTGATCTCCATAACGCCGGGAGATTTTCCGAAAAAGGTCGCCTACGGCCTCTCCGGCTCCGACGCCATAGACGGAGCGATAAAGTTCGCGCGCAAATACACGGGACGCAGCGAGATCATCACCTTTCAGACGGCCTACCACGGCTGTACCTACGGCGCGCTGTCGGCCTCGGCGATCTGCCTCAACATGCGGCGCGGCATCGGCCCGATGCTGCCGGGCTTCCACCATTTCCCCTATCCGCAGTGCAGCCGCTGTCCCTGGAAGGAAGAGCCCTCATCCTGCTCGCTCGCCTGCCTTGAGGAGATAAAAAAGGCCTTCTCTCTCTATCTGCCGCCGGAAGAGGTGGCGGCGGTGATCATCGAGCCGGTTGGAGGGGATATCGGCATCGTAGTCCCGCCGGCGCGTTATGTGCGGGCGCTTGCGGAGCTCTACCGCGAACATGGGATACTCTTCGTCTCCGACGAGGTCCAGCAGGGCATGGGGCGCACCGGCAAATGGTTCGCGATAGAACATTTTGGGATAGAGCCCGATATTATCGCGGTATCCAAGTCGCTCGCTTCGGGAATGCCGCTCAGCGCGCTCGTCATGCGTTCTGAGATCGCCGATTCGCTCAAAGACCCGGGACATTGTTTCACCCTCGCGGCGAACGCCGTCTGCTGCAGGGCGGCACTGGCGACAATTGAAGTCATAGAGGACGAGCGGCTTTTAGAGAGAAGCGCAAAACTCGGGAGAAATATATGTGGGCGCCTAAACTCCATGAAGAGAGAGAACCCGCTGCTGGGCGATACGCGAAGCCTGGGGCTGACGATTGGACAGGAAATAATAAAAGCGGACGGCGGCCCAGACAGAGACGCCTGCGCGAAAATATGCTACCGCTGCTGGGAAAAAGGGCTCATCCTGACATTTCTCAGCGACAACGTTTTGAGAATCCAGCCGCCGCTCGTTATAAGCGACCAAGAAGCGGAAAAAGGGCTTAAAATAATAGAGGAATCCCTCGAGGATTACAAAAACGGAGCCATCAGCGACGAAGCGCTCCTATTCGCAAAGGGGTGGTCGTAATGTGTGATAAAGACCGCAAGATCACAATAACCTTTATGCCGGACAATATAGAGGCCGAGGCGCGCAGCGGCGAACTCGCGGCGGACGCCGCGGCATCGGCGGGCGTCGGAATCGGCCGGCACTGCGGCGGAGCGGGAGTCTGCGGCAAATGCCGGGTAATGGCCGGTAAAGACAGCCCCTTCGCCCCGCTGACCAAGACCGAAGAAAACCTTCTGACCCCTGATGATATAAAACAGGGAGTACGGCTGTCGTGCTGCGCCAAAATTGTAAAGAGCGGCACCATACATGTCGTGGACCGGATAAAGTCCGCTGGGAACAGCATACTGGAGGGTTTTTCACATGATATATCCGAATGGGCTCCGGACTGTGACGGCTACGGGGTTGCCGTAGACATCGGCACCACCACCGTCGTATGCTACCTTTTGGCACTCGCCGGACATACGGTCGTCGACAGGGTCTCATTCCTGAATCCACAGGTCGCCTTCGGAGACGACGTCATCTCGAGGATAGCATATTCTTCAAGCCAGCCGGAAGCGCTGGAACGCATCCAGAGAACACTTACCGACGAAATGGATAAAAACATCGGCACGATGGCCGAAAGAAACGGCATCTCCAAGGAAGAAATAACCGAGATAATGATCGCGGCAAATACCGTCATGGAGCACCTGTTCGCCGGCATCTCGCCGAAGAGCATCGGCCACAGCCCCTACATGCCGGAATTCTTCCTGAAGCCTCCCTTTAAAGCCTCCGCCGTCGGCATAAACATCAACGAAGCTGGCGTCGTGAAGATGATACCAAACGTCGCGGGTTATGTGGGAGCGGACATCGTCGCGGGCGTCGCCGCCCTTGATATGGACCGGCAGGACAAAATAAGACTGCTTGTCGACATCGGCACCAACAACGAAATAGTGATCGGCGGCAGCGGGGGGATGTTCTGCTGCGCGACGGCCGCGGGGCCGGCGCTGGAGGGAGCCAGGATACAATACGGTATGCGCGCCAGCGTCGGAGCGATAGAAAAAGTCACCCTCGAAAACGGCCTCCTTAAATGTCAAACCATCGGCGGCGAAGCGCCTAAGGGGCTATGCGGCTCGGGGCTCATCGACGCCATCGCCCTGCTTCTTGACGAGGGGATCATAAATGAAAGCGGGCGCTTCGAATACCCGGAAAAATGCCGTGACGAGCACTTCATGGCGCGGCTGGGACGCAGCGAAAGCGGCATGGTTCGCCTACTCCTGACAGACGGAGAGCACCCCGTTTACCTGACGCAGAAAGACATCCGCGAGGTACAGCTCGCCGTAGGCGCGGTGAAGGTCGGCGTCGAGGTGATGCTTGAGCACGCGGGGATCACGAAGGATGAGATAGCGGAGGTCTGCCTCGCGGGAGCGTTCGGCAACAACATAGACATTGACAGCGCCGCGCGCGTCGGTTTAATACCTGATATCGAACGCGCGAGGATACATGGAGTAAAGAACACCTCGGGGCTCGGCGCCTGCCTGGCGCTCGCAGCCGCGGAATTTTACGAGAGAACGAAAGAGACCGCGCGGAAGATGTCATACGTCGAATTATCCTCCCTGCCGGATTTCCAGAAACGTTTTGTGAAGGCGATGTCCTTCTGATATTAGGCGGACGGTGATGTGATGAACGAGATGAAAAGCATAAAAATCTATCATTCCTCCTACGGCGAGAACGATTTCCATATTTCGGAGAGTGCCGGCATTGACGTAGACCTCTCCGCGCTGGAAAAATTTTACGCCTCCATGGGAGAGAAACACCTGCGCTCACTCCTGAAATTCATCGACTACTGGAAGGACGAGGGGTATGAAAAATTTTTCAGCCCCCAGGCGGTCATGCGGGTGCTGCCCCTTGAAACCGCGGCCGACGCCTTCGGCATGGAGACCCTGTCGCTCAACGACTCGGTGGACAAGGTCGTCATGGCGGTATGGACCATCGGCGCGGAGCTCGAAAAAGAGGCGAGCGAGATGATGTCCTCCATAGGAAATCTTATGACCGGTTTTCTGCTTGACGTCGCCGGTTCGATCGCGCTTTACAACATGCACACGGAACTCATCACGTGGATCAAAGAAAATATCGCCGCCTCCGACGGCAAATTCATCAACGGCGAATTCTATCCCGGTATGGGAAGCATGAGGCAGGACCTCATGGAACGGGTCGTAACGCTCGGAGAGACGGAGCGCATGATCGGCGTCAGCGCCAGCGGCAACTCCCTTCTGCGCCCGAGAAAATCGCAGTGTTCCTTTACCGCCCTTGGAGCCCTCGAACACAAAATAGAGGTCAAAATGGAGCGCTGCCATCCGTGTACGGGAAAGAAGTGCCTCTACTACCAGCTCGGAGGCTGCCACATGATGACCGGCGGCTCCCTGGACGTCCCCGGCAATACGGGCAAATAAGGTCATCATCTCTCCAATCTAACGGCAAAAATAATCACCGATAATAAACGGCTCCCTGCGATACTTTAGCTTGGGAGCCGTTTTGCGTTAAATCACCATAGCTAAATTCTCTTATAAGGGCTATTCACCGGAATACTTTTTGTGTATCATAATTAAAATGGAGATGAAACGCGGATGAGATCAGATACACCCAACAACCTGGTAAACGATATTTATGTTTCCCTCAAGCAGGATATCCTCTGGCTGCGGCTCAAGCCGAAGACCATGCTGACGGAAACCTATCTGGCCGAGATATACAAGACCAGTAAGACGCCGATACGGGAGGCGCTGTCAATGCTCGTGCGCGACGAACTCGTAAGCGTCTTTCCGCGCAAGGGGTACATGGTCACCGATGTCTCTATGAGCGATATGCGCGACATGCACCAGTACCGCTACATACTTGAGAACGCCAACCTCGTCCACGCCGTGAAGTACGCCACCAAGGAACAGCTCGCCCACCTTGACGAGCTTGCGGAGATGGACCGTTATTATACGGAGGACGATCCGCACTTTTCCAAAGAGGTGGTCTGCAACAACGCCTTTCATTTTTACCTCGCGGAGATGACCGGCAACCGCATCCTTCTCAAACAGCTGACCGACACCCTGGAAAAACTGCAGCGCATAATGTACTTCGTCGCGGAGAAAAATTACATGTTCCGCGGCTGCGAAGAACATCACCAGCTTGTGCGGCACATCGCCGACAAAGAGCTGGAAAAGGCGCAGATCATCCTCCACCACCATATCAGCGAGGTGCTGGAACACATTTCGAAGATGCGCGGGATCTCCAAACTATTTTAAACCGCAAACCATTGCCTTTCTTCAGGGGGGACTAACGCGTCCCTCTTTTTTTTGCCGTTAAGAAGTTTACCCCTGCCAATGAATTCCGTTTTTGTTCTTTCTCCTTCTTTTATTTACAGTTAACTGAATTTTAAAATCAATAATAAACCATTATATCCAATAAACTTATTTTTCAATGATAAATCAAAATATGGGTTGATTATTTTTCTATGTTTGCTAGAATATCTGTAATATATCACAGATTTATTACAAAGATATCACAGACATTTCACCAATGGAGGTGAACTGAGATGGCTCACAGGGAATACGACCCAAACGAGAAGAACAACCTGTTCAATAATATTTATCTCTCGCTGAAACAGGATATTTTATGGCTTCGTCTAAAACCGGGAACGCTTTTAACCGAGGCCTATCTGGCGGACAAATTCGAGATCAGCAAGACCCCCATCCGCGAGGCGCTCATGCGCCTCTCATACGACGGTCTGGTGACGATCTTTCCGCGCAAGGGATACTGCGTCAGCGAAATATCCTTTTCCGATATTCAGGACATGCACGAGTACCGGTATATCCTGGAGAATACCTGCCTGAGCAAGGTAATGGAAAGCGCCACTGAAGAGGAACTTGAATATCTGGACAGCCTTTCGTACAAAGACCGGGCCGTCTACCGCGACGAGGAGCCGTTTTTTTCCAAAGAACCGTCCAATGACGAACGTGACAGCGAGTTTCACATTTATCTGGCCGAGATGGCTGGAAATAGGATCATTTATAACCAGCTTGTGGACGTTTTGGAAAAATTACAGCGTCCCATGCTCTGCGTCGCCGAAAAGGAATATATGACGCGCGGCATGGATGAACATCATCAGCTTGTCGAACTTATAAGAGCCAGAGACTTTACGGCGGCACAGTCCCTGCTCCGCGGACATATAAACGAAGTCTACGAACACTGCGCAAGGATAAGCACCATCAGCAAGCTTTTTTAACGAAAAAAACATAATCACTCTAAGGGAGGCTGCACGTATGTATATTGGCAAAAGGTATTATAGTAACGAATCCACCTATCACGTATTCGGCGCGAAGGAGGCGGCAGAGGTCCACGCGGCCAGCTGCCGCGTGCTGCAGGAGCAGGGAATGCTCATCAAGCACGAAGAGGCCCGCGAACTGCTGAAGCAGGCCGGAGCCCTCGTCGAGGGAGAGAAGGTCTTTATCGGCGCCTCGCTTGTCGAGCGCTCTCTGAAACAGCTTCCTTCGAGGGTTGCGGTCTTTGACCGCGACGGCGAACCGGCGATGTTCCTTGAGGGGCGCAACGTCTACTACGGCAGCGGCTCCGACACCGTCAACCTGCTTGATTACGAAAGCCGCGGCAGAAGAGCCTGGACGAAGGCCGACGTGCAGAACGCCGTAAGAATATGCGACGCGCTGCCCAATATAGACTTCATCATGTCGATGGGGATAATCTCCGACGTGCCCTTCGAGGTCAACACGCGCGAGCAGTACAGCCAGATGATACTCAACTCGGCAAAACCCCACGTCGTCGTCGCCGACAACGCGCGCGACCTTGAAGATATCTTTAAAATGTACATCGCCGTGAGAGGCGGCGCGGAGGCCCTGAGAATGAAGCCCTTCGCCGTCGTCTATAACGAGCCGACCTCCCCGCTGCTGCATTCCTTCGAAGCGATCGACAAGCTCATGCTCTGCGCGAGATACGGCGTGCCGACCAACTACGCCGCCGGCGGAATGGCGGGCGCCACCACACCTATATCGCCCGCCGGCACCGTGGTGCTCAACAACGCCGAATGTTTGCTGGGCATCGTCATCCACCAGCTGACCAATCCTGGCGCGCCGTTCGTCTACGGCTTCGGCAACTCGCCGATGGATATGCGCACGCTCCAGTGCTGCTACGCCCTGCCCGGCGCTATCAGGATACAGAGCGGCATGTGCGAGATGGCCCATTATTACAACCTGCCCTGCTGGGGCGAGGCGGGCAACGGCTGTTCAAAGATCTGCGACGAGCAGGCCGTCGAAGAGGCGGCGCAGTTCATCCAGATGGCCGCTTTGCAGGGCTGCAACCTGACCCACGACATCGGCTACCTTGACTTCGGCCTCAGCTATTCACTCGAACTGCTCGTGATCTCCGATGATATCATCGCCCGTACGAAAGAGGTGATGGCGGGCGTGGAGATAAACGAAGCGGCGTTATCCGTCGACGAGATCAAGCAGGCCGGTTATAACGGCAACTACCTGCGCGCCGCCTCGACGAGAAAGGCCGCCAAGGAGGACTGGCGCAGCGACCTCGGCGATTACATGACCTACGACAACTGGTCGGCGGCCGGTTCAAAATCAATGGGGGAACGAGCCCACGCCAAGGTTTTGAAGATCATAGAGGAATATAAGCCCAAGGAAATTGACGGCGCAATAAAAGAAAAGATAGACGAAATCGTCGGTCGCGCATACTGAATAAACCAATATTAGGCATCAAAGGAGGAAAGTTATCAATGAACAAGATCAGGCCATACGCATTTTTCCCACCGTTTATACTGCTTATCATCGTCGCCGTTTACAGTCTCGTCGTCGGAATGCAGAATGAGACGCAGACCGTCAAGGTGATGGCGGATCTATTCAACCTCGCCCTTGACAAGCTGGGCTGGCTCTATGCCGCCGCCGCTCTTTTCGTCTGCATCCTCAGCTTCTACTTCACGTTTTCCAAATATGGAGACATCAAATTCGGCGGCAGGGACGCCGTGCCGGAGTTTACTTACTGGAACTGGTTCGCCATGACGCTCTGCGCCGGCATTGCGATCGGCATCGTATTCTGGGGCGTAGCCGAGCCGATCATGCAGTTTCAGAGTCCTCCGGAATCATTCGGGATCGCGCCTTTTTCAGAGGCGGCGGCGCGGTTCTCGCTCGCGCAGATATTCCTTGAATGGACCTTCACTCCCTACGCGATGTACACCGTATGCGGGATATCATGCGCCTACGCCTTCTATAATATGAAGGAGCCGAAGACGATCAGCTCCGCCTTTATCCCCTTCTTCGGCGATAAAATAAAGGGCGTCTGGGGACAGATACTTGACGCGTTTATCATCTTCGCGCTGGTCGGCGGTGTCATCACCTCCCTCGGTGAGGGCGTCCTTCAGGTCGCCAGCGGCCTCGAATCCCAGTTCGGCCTGCCCTCATCAAAGATATCATGGGGCATCATCTCGCTCGTCATGATGATCATGTACACGATCTCCAGCTATACCGGCATCAACAAGGGCATCAGGATACTGAGCGACATCAACGGCAAACTCTTTTTCCTGCTGCTGGCCTTCGTTATCGTAGTCGGTCCGACGATATTCAACATCAATCTCGGTCTTGAGGGCTTCGCCAACTATGTGGAATCATTCTTCAGCCGTCATCTCTTCCTCGCCCCCGTCAGCGGCGACCCCTTCCCGCGTATCTGGACGCTCTTCTTCTTCGCGATCTGGTACGCCTGGGCTCCCGTAACGGGAATGTTTCTCGCGCGTATGGCCTACGGCCGCACGGTGCGCGAGTTTACCATGATGAACCTCGTACTTCCGTCGATATTCGGCATCGTCTGGTTCTCCTTCTTCGGCGGCACCGCGATGCACATGGAGATAGTCCAGAAGTTGGGCATCGCCAAGATACTGAACGACAAGGGCGTGGAGGCGGCGATGTTCGCCTTCCTGAACTTCCTGCCTCTGGCAAAGATCACGGTCCCGATCTTCTTTGTAGTTATCGTGCTATCATTCTCCACCGCCGCCGACTCTATGACTTCGACCGTCGCCCTGATGTGTACGGCGCCGGACGCGGTCGAAGAAGGCGAAGAGGCTCCGGCGGTGATAAAGCTTGCCTGGGGCATCCTTATGGGATTTATCGCCTGGCTGGTGATAACTTTCGCGAAGATCGACGGGCTGCGCACCGTCGTGACGCTGGCCGCCGCCCCCGCGGCCCTGATAGTCATCGCCCAGGCGGTATCCTCATATATGATGCTGAAGGGAGACGCGGGAAAGTCCGTCTTCAAGTAGCAGCAGCAACCTCGGAACGCGCGTATGGGCCGGCTTCCGCTTCGCCGGCCTATACGCGCGTTTTCATATCTATATTTCTTGATTAATGTATCTTTTGCGATATATATACGCCGGCCAGTATCAGCAGTCCCCCCGCGATTGCGAAGAGCGTTATTCTTTCGTTTAATATCAGCGCCGAGAAGAGCATCGTTATCGGCGGCGTAAGGTAAATCAGGTTGTTCGCCTTGACCGCGCCGAGGCTCCAGATGACGATGTTCCAGCCCCAGGTGCAGAAGGCCAAGGCGAAGAGGCCGAGGAATAGGATATTTCCGGCTACGGCTGGGCGCATCAGCTGTGACGGATGGAGCCGCACCACCGGCGTGAGCGTCAGCAGCAGCAGGGAGATAAGCGTATAGAAGAGCATCTTGCGTGCTATCTGCGCCGGCGTATAGTCACACTTCACGTCGCGGATGACCACGGAATATCCGGCGAAGGTGAGGGCGGCAAAGAGGGCGATCATGTCACCAAGCGGATTGAGCTTCAGGACAAAGTGTCCGTTAAAGATGATGAAGAATATCCCGATCAGGCAAAAGACGCTGCCGACGGCAAAGCGGCGCGACATCTTCTCGCTGGACGTGAAGATATGGGATACGACCCCCGTCAGCAGGGGAGCGGTAGAGCAGAGAAGCGCAACGTTGGAGGCGGTGCTGAAGGAGAGCGCCGTATTTTCACAGAGAAAATAGAGCGTTATTCCAAGAAAACCGGCCGCCGCGATCTTTAACTCCGTCCTCAGATCCAGCGGCGGCAGCCGGTGAGGGTCGGCGGCCACAAAAATAACATAGGCGACGGCGACGCGATAGAGAAGTATTTCTCCGGGGGAGAGATAGCTAAGCAGATATTTTGTGGCAACGAAGGTGATGCTCCAGATAAACGTCACCGCGGCGGCGAGCATATAGCTGGAAAGCTTTCCGCGCCCTTTGAACATTTTCATAAAAATTCTCCTCCGCTGATCAAATCTCGTGTAATTATATACTCTCTCAAACTTATTGTCTTGAAAGATATTTCCTGTTATTATTTACCTGACAGACAGGCTAAGCTCGAATATGGGAATCAAAGATTTCCTTTCTCTCTTAATAGATTTCCTATCTCACTGATGTCGAACGGGAGCGTTATGATGACTGAGACAAAAAAAACACTTGTGTCAATGCGCGGCATAGATAAGGTCTTCTACGGGCGGCACGCCAACAGAGGCGTAGATTTTGACCTGTTCGCCGGCGAGGTGCACAGCATCCTCGGGGAAAACGGCGCAGGCAAGACCACACTTATGAACTGTCTCGCGGGAATATACCTTCCAGACGCCGGCTCGATATACATCGGCGAAGAGCCGGTCTTTCTGCCCAACCCCAAAGCGGCCATCGACAACGGCATCGGCATGGTGCATCAGCACTTTATGCTCGTCCCCGTATTTACCGTCTGGGAAAACATCATCCTCGGACTCAGCGACATCCCCCTCGTCATCAATAAAGAGGAGATCATCGCGCGCATCCGCGAGATATCCGACCGCTACGGCCTCGCCGTCAACCCAGAGGCAAAGGTCTGGCAGCTCTCCATCGGCGAGCAGCAGCGCGTGGAGATACTGAAAATGCTCTACCGCGGTACCAAGGTCCTGATACTCGACGAGCCAACCTCCGTCCTCACGCCTCAGGAGACCCGCGAATTCTTCAAGACCCTGAAAAACATGGTGGCGGCGGGGCACGGTATCGTCCTGATCTCCCACAAAATAGAGGAGATCATGGAAATCTCCGACCGCCTTACAGTGCTGCGCAGGGGCGAGCGCGTGGCGACCCGCCGGGCCGCCGGCATCTCGAAAGAGGAGATCGCGGAGATGATGGTCGGCCACTGCCTTGAGGGCGCCTCACTTTCGGAGGAGCGCAGGGAACCGGGAGAGGTGGTCTTCGCCTGTTCCCGCATCTCACTGAAAGACGAGCGCGGCGCGGCGGCGCTGAAAGAGGTCTCTCTCTCTGTACGAGGCGGCGAGATACTCGGTATCGCCGGCGTCGACGGAAACGGCCAGGATGAGCTCTGCGAAGTTCTCGCGGGGCTGCGCTCCCCCGATTCCGGTTCGGTATCCATCGAGGGGAACGATATTACACATCAGAGGGCGCGCGGCTACATTGAAAGGGGTATCAGCTACATCCCCGCCGACCGTAAGGGCGTGGGGCTCATAGCTAATATGAGCGTCATTGAAAACATCGCCCTGAAGGGTTACTGCCGCCCGCCGATGGAGAGGGGACGCCTCTTCATGGACTGGCCCTACATCACGAATTTCGCGGCGGAGCGCGTCAAAGATTACGACGTCCAGATACCGGACCTATTTGCGCCTGTGCGCGTGCTTTCGGGCGGAAATCTGCAAAAGCTGATGCTCTCCCGCGAGATATCCGATACGACAAAGGTCATCATCGCGATGCAGCCCACCTGGGGGCTCGACGTAGGCGCGGCGGAGTTCGTCCATAATAGGCTGCTTGAGGCGCGCGAGGCGGGAGCCGCCGTAATTCTAATCTCAAAGGATCTGCAGGAGCTGACCTCCCTCTCCGACCGCATCGCCGTCATGTACGGCGGCGAGATAAGCGGCGTTGTGGAAGGTCCGCAAAAGACCGACGTCGAAAAAATCGGTCTGTTGATGGCGGGTATCAGGGAGAGGGCTTAGGCGATGAGAGCGGCCTGCTTATACCGTTCGGCGAAGCGTTAAGTACGGCGGGAATTTTTTTGAGACGTTCAATGAGAGGACGGGGATCCTTACCCGGCCTCTCTTCCTTTATATGCGCCATGATCAGCATCTCGCCCTCTTCGGAGGGCACGGGAGAGAAGAGCTGCACAACGACGCCCTCCGCTTCGGCGGCGGTCTTTTCCGCGGTCTTCCTCATCGCCGCATGTGATTTCTCCGGCTCGGCGGCATAGTCTTTGGAGGTTATGCCGCTTTTTATCAGCGCTATCGCCTCTCCCGAGACGTGGCGCTCTAAACCGCGCGCGGGCCGGTAGTCCTTCGCCGCCGGCAGCGGCGCGGGCTCGCCCTCCCTGTAAGGCACGCCGAGCGAGATCAGACGCCCCTCTTTTGAGACGGCGAAATACCACCATTTCGTCTTAGCGTCGAAAAGCAGCGCGTAAGCGCCCTCCGCGCTTTCGTACCAGCTTCCGCGTTCGTCGCCGCGCTTACGTATCTCGATCACCGAGCCGTCCGGCTGCGTCACGCATATGGGGGCGTCAAACGCGGGCCCGGCGTATGAACGGAGACCGAAGAGGCAAACCGCCAGAGGCAGCAGCGCGGCAAGAAATATTTTTTTCATCGGGTAGCCCTCCTTTACAAAAGGGGGGGAATAACAGGTTATCCCCCACCGCCGATATCTTATCTTCTCTTCCTAAATACCAGCGGGAGCGCGCCAAGCAGCAGGAACATCGGAAACACCGCCGCCGCGCAGCCGCTGCCGCCGGTTTTCGCCCGCGTTACGCTGGAAGAGACGACCTCTCCCGACGGTGAAAAGCCAGAAAAAACGATGCCCGAGAACCGCCTGGCCGTATGGGTATCGCGCGTTCTGTAGAAGTATGTATCCGGCTCCGTGCCGTTGCCGGCGTACCAGAGCGAGAGATAGCCGCCCTCTCCCGCGTATTTTTCGCGGGAATCGCCGTCGGCCCAAATAGCCATGTTGCCCTGATGGCCCTCCTCCGTATAGACGTTGAAGTCATTTCCGGCACTAAACGAGCCGGAACCGGATCTTTCGTCGATATGCTGCAGCAGGACGCCGCCTTTGAACGACGCGGGCACGTCGTCCATGCCGCCGCCGATGCCTCCGTCCCAGTCGTCCGCGTTGGGGTTTCTGACCTCGGCAAGTATATATTCATAGGTGGAATCGACATAGGGTGAGTTGATCCGCGCGACCGGATAATTACCGTTTCTAGGCGTGCCGCAGGTGAGTACGACTGACTTCGCGCCGGGCGTCAGCGTTTGGGGGACGTCCCAGCCAAGATACTTTCTGCTCCAGGCGTCAAGGTTGGGCGGCATCGTTCCGAGGATTTCGCCCGTTCTGCGGCCCCACGTACCGTCGGCCATCACGGAAAACAGGCCGAGGCCGTCGTTGGTGTAGCTGGTATCATAGAGGTCGGGCAGCTTGCATATCTTGTGGCCCAGTTCATGTACGATGCCGCCGACGAGCGGTATGGGTATATCCTGAGATTCTACAAATGCTTCGGAAAGCTCTCCCCCGCAGGACCAATACCCCAGGATTATGTCGTCCGAAACGTAGACGACGTGCTCGCTGCCGTTGTCTTTCCACGAATCACAGGCGTGCATCCAGACAGAGGGAGATTTACGGGAACACGATTCCTCGTAGCCCGCTAAGAGCAGATAGACGACCAGCTCGTCCGCCTGGACAATACCGTCGCCGTTTTTGTCAAAACCGCTGAAGTCAAGACCTGTACGTTTCAGGACACTCGTTACGAAAGCGACTTCGTTTTTGTGCGATATGCGATAGTCACCGGCCGCGTTGTCGCTCAGCAGCCGGTCGGGGTGTTTCCCTTCATTATAGTCGTCGGGGGTCATGGTAATCTCGATGATGTCTTTTTTGCCCTGACCGCCGAAATCCGCGGAGACGATATTCAGCTTTCCGTGCGACTGGTCGAGGTAATAGCTGCGAACGGAATGCTCCGCGCCCCATATCTCGGCTTCGGCATCCTCTGATGTCGACTTAAGTGTAACATCCTGAAAGTTGACGCGGATAAACACCGCCTCGCGTTTGCCGGAGATAGGATTCGAGGTCCATGTCTTCGCGGCGGCGGATCTGGCGGAGCTTGCATTTGCGGCGGCCTGTCCGTCATATCTTTCCCGCAGACGCTCAACCGTATCTTTGGCGGGGATAAAGTTCTTTACCGCGCCCTCGGGAGCCGCGGCCCCCGCCGCATAGTGAACACCGGAGGGCACAAGGAGGCCTGCAGCCGCGCGCAGGGCAAACACCCAGTACCCGCTCACGCCGTCCTTCAGCACGGCATATCCCTCCGCCGTCTCGTACCAGTTCATAAACTCATCGCCGCGCTTCACCGCGGAAAAACTCTCTCCGTCAGGCTGTGTCAGAGTAAAATCCCTCTGCAGCGCCGGACCGGCAAAGGCCGCGGCGGCGGTGATAGAAATTATAAAGAATATGATCAGGACCCTGCGCAAATTTTTCATCGTAACGCTCCTCATAAATAAAAAGTGCTTATGATATTCTATCATTTTTGGACTAATTTCAATGCAAAAATAAATTTAAGAGGTCAGACTACACCTGACCTCTTCGGAGAAGAACAAAAACGGCGGGAGGCTTAAAAGCCCCCTCCGATCCGTATCAGCGATATATTACCTCTTTTTCCTGAACAGCGGCAGCGCTGCCAGCAGCACCAGCGATCCCCAGCCCGCGGCGCTGCATCCGCTCGACGACGAGCCATGCGGCTGTGGTTTGGGCGTGGGCGCAGTCGTGGAGACGATTGCCGCCGGGTCAATAATCTCTTTTTTCGCCGAAGATAGATCAAACTCTCCATTATCCTTTATCATAAGTAAAAGTTTATAGCTATCCTTGACGTCAAGAGCCGCTCCTTTTTTAAGCAAAACATCCTGACTGGTCTGAATCGCATATTCTCCGTCGCCAAAGTCAGCGGGATTATCTTCGAAACTGAAGAATTTTCCGGTATTGGACGATGTGATTTTCAACACCCTGACTGCCTCCACTTTGGATGCCTTCAACTCATTTCCAGTCAAAATATACGCCACCATCGCAATATCGTCTTCCTTAGCAAGGCTCGCAGAGAATACCGGAAGCGGCACGATTTCCTTTACCGTAACGCCGGAACCGGATTTCTTGACCGCGTCCGCGGCCGCCGCCTCTGCCACTTCCTTCTTGGCGACAACATTTCCTCTTGTGTCAACCTCTATGTCCTTTGACGTAATAGAATCCTCTTTCACCGCACCGCTGATATCCGCAACCACCTTCTCCTTGGCGGCCTGATCTGACGGGTCGGCTTTCTTCGTTTCCGCGGCAACCGGCTCTATCTTCTCGTTTATATCAACCGGAGGTACAGGCTTAACAGGCCTCTTGGAGACGGCATATTTTGTCTTGTATTTATTCAGTTCATATCCATTTCCTGCGGCAGCTTTTATCTTTGTTTCCTTATCAAAAAGCATCTCAAGATTCTTCGCGATTGAGAATTCCTCTTCACTGTCCGCAAGCAGCGTGATGATGCCATTATCCTCAACGATATCCACAGCCTCTTTAAGGGTGGCGAAAAATACCTCTGTTTTCAGTTTTGCGGCCTGATCAAAACCGAAATAGGCCTTCTTGTCATTCAGCATGTGTATCTCATTATTCGTAACTGTATTGCCGGAGGCATTTTCTCCTATGCGAATCCCGGAAGAATACTCGTCCTCTTCGTAACCCACTCTTGATATCTCTGAGAGCTTATTCCCAGAGACGACTATGCCCTCGCATTTATACTGTTCGCTGTTATCGGCGGCAATATTGATCGCGTTGTACTTGGTTCCCGTAACGGTATTTCCTGTTATCGACGAATATTTTAAAGAATTGAAATACATGGCGTAGCCCATATCTTTGAAGATATTATCTGTTACGTCCAAATATCCTATTTCTTCGCTGTAAGGAGTCGTTATTCCTATGGCAGATTTTGTGTCTCCCTTATCTCCCGTAAAGGAACATCCTTTTATTACGACATGAGCGTCCTTACCGCCCTTTCCGGTGTAATAGATCGCCGCCGTCTGTTCGCCCGTCGTCTTATATTTAAATCCGATTCCACTTATCTCTGTCCCGGCGATATCCTTCCCATACTCTCCAACATGCCCAAGAATAAGTATGAAATCACTGTAATCGGCGGCAAGGTCGGCTTTAAAAATTGTTTTTTCCCTTCCCGCGCCTAAAACTTTCAGCGGTTTGTCGATCTGGACGTTATGCACCTCATATTCGCCCTCTGAAATGTTGATCGTGTCATCCGCGGACGAGACAGCCACCGCGTGGGATACCGTCTTAAACGGGCTTGCCGCCGTCCCGGGATTTTCGTCGTCTCCATTTACACCGACATAATACTCCGCCGCAATCGCCGCGCAGGACTGCACCAGCAGAACGGCGACCACGGCCATGCAGGCAAATAAAGCCGCCAGCAACTTTCCATAACTCTTCATCTTCATTGACTTTCAGCTCCCCTCAATTTTGTAAAAACGGACAAAATCAGCGCCGCCAATATAGAAAACTGTTATCACCCCTCTGACTTACGTGATTTATTCGCTGATCTTCAAAACTGCGCCGAACTGCGTCACGAGGCAATAATCCATCAGTGTGTGGATATACAAGAAAAGTCTTCTCATTGTATGATCTGCATTTACAGCCGATTGACGCCTACAGTCACGGCACGCTCTTTGAATTTATCGTTGTGACTTATTTTATTGATTTTAATTATAAGTCTCAAAATATTATTGTCTAGTATACATGTCATTATGACTTTTTTACTTGCTTTTATCTTTTTCCGTTGACTGTATGTTTTTAGCGTGAGGTGATGGAATAATGTCTGTAGGAAAACGGATTCGCGCGCTGCGTGCAAAAAGCGGCATTTCCAATCAAGAGGAGCTGGCCTATCTTGTAGGGACGGCAAGGCAGACTGTTTCGTCATGGGAACGCGACATCTTTTTACCGGACGGCGCCAATCTGATAAAGCTCTCGAAGGTATTGAATACCTCCATCGCATATATCATGGGCGAGACGCTGGACCCCGGCACAGTCAAAAGAGACGAAGAAAATCACGCGGAGGGTGACCGTCGGACCACGGCCTCTCCCGTATATACGCTGAAGGCGGGAGGCCCGTCGGCGCTTTTCTTATCGGTCGAGAGGAGCGAGGGCGGCAAGACGGTGCGTTATGATCTGCCGCCCGAACTCTCGGCAAGAATGCTGCCATTTATAGAAGAGTTGTGGGAACGGATAGAGAGGGAGATGGAGGGCAAATAAAAAATCCTCCGCTGGGTGCCGGGAGGATTTTTATCTTGTTTCAGTCAGTTATTATTTCGCGGAATCTTCTGTGCTGCCAGAGCCACTGGCCGGGATTTTCGCGGATCATCCGTTCGTATTCCTCGTTCATGCGTATCGTGAGGCAGCACACGGCTTCGTCGCGTTTCATATCTTTGGGATGTTCAAGCGGCTCGCCCACAATTAGGCGGAATTTAAACGGCTCAAGGCGCGTGAAGGAGACGGGGATCATCGGCGCTCCCGTAAGCATGGAAAAGGCCGCCGGCCCCGGGGCCGTCGAGGTCTCCTGTCCGAAAAAGGGCACCGTCATGCCGCCGTCGCCCCAATGCTGGTCCGCGAGCGCTCCTATCATTTCATTGTTTTTGAGCAGCGTCACCACATGTTTTATCGATGAATCTTTCGATATTGTGCGCAGTCCGGAGCGTTCACGCAGCGTCTCTATCAGCTCGCGCTGGAATGGACTGTCCGAATGGCGCACGAGCCCGTAAAATGGAAAGTGGCGCGAACACCAAGCAGCGCCGAGCTCCCAGCTGCCGAGGTGGGCGGAGAACAGCACCGCGCCCCGGCCGTCCCGCAGCGCCTTTTCCACATGCTCCTGGCCGCGTACCTCCACGACCATACGGTCGATCAGCGACGGGTCGTGCTGCCAGGCAAGCATCTCCACACCGGTCCAGATCATGCTTTCGTATGACTCGGCGAGGATTTTTTCCCGCTCTTTTTCGTCTTTTTCCGGAAAACAGAGCATGATATTGCGGCGCGCCACGTCCTTGCGCACCCCAACCAGCTTCAGCAGCGGTATTATCGAGCCGGCAAGCAGGTTTGCGCGCCAACCGGGACGGATGCTCTCGGCAAAGGCCATGAAAGCGCGTACCTGACAGCTTGTGATTTTTTTTCTTGTCTCTTCTTTCAAATGTTTCAGCCTTCCGTAATGCGGCGGTTCGCAGCGTCGGGACCGTCGGATGTATTATGAACATTTTAATGCCACAGGGCCGGATGCGAAAGTGCCGCGGTGGAAATTCGGCGGCCTGCGCCCCGCCTAACAACAGCGGAGGAGACGCATCCGCCGCGTTCCTCCGCTCTTTTTGCCTTTATTTACTCTTTTCGCGCCTATTTGAACTTGAGCAGGCGGAAGTCTTTCTTTCCGACGTTGAGCTGGAGATAGCGTCCCGCGAGCAAATCCTCCTCGGCTATCAGGCGGCCCGCGTCGGCGATCTTTTCACCGTTGAGGTATGCCCCGCCCTCTTTGATCTTTTTCTTCGCGTTGCCCTTTGAATCACAGGCTCCGCTGAGAACGAGCAGGTCGGTGACGCCGTTCGTCTCCGCGAGGTCGGCCTCGGCGCAGGGTATCTCCGCCGCGAGCGTCTCAAGGACGTCGGACCCGGCCTCTTTGATGTTCGTCTCTCCAAAGAGGACGGCGCTGGCCGCCAGCACTCTTTTCGCAGCCTCTTCGCCGTGGACGCGGCAGGTCATCTCCCAGGCAAGCTCCTTCTGTGCCTTGCGGAGGTGCGGAGCCTTGGCGTGCTCTTCAAGCAAGGCCTTGATCTCGTCGAGCTCACGGAAGGTAAATAGCTTATAGAGCTTCCCTAGGTCCTTATCATCAACGTTTATCCAGAACTGATAAAACTTGTAGACGCTTGTGCGCTTCGGCGAAAGGTAGACCGCGCCGCTCTCCGATTTACCGAATTTCTGCCCCTGAGCGTTGAGCAGCAGCGGGAAGGTGATGCCGTAGCACTGTCCGCCGGACTTTTTGCGCGCGAGGTCCATACCGGCGATGATGTTCACCTGCTGGTCGTTGCCGCCCATCTGAAGGGTGCAGCCGTATTCGTTGTAGAGGTGGTTGTAGTCAAAGGCCTGGAGCAGTATATATGAAAGCTCGGTATAGGTGATCGACTTGTCCGGGTCCAGCACGCGGCTGCGCACGTATTCACGGTTGACGAGGAAGCTGACCGAGAAGTACTTGCCCGTATCGCGCAGGAATTCGATGTAGTTCTCCTTCTTGAGCCAGTCGTTGTTGTTGACGAGCATGGCGCTGTTTTCGCCGCTTTCAAAGTTGAGGAAGTGCTTGAGCTGTTCCGCGATGCATGAGACGTTATGAAGTATCTGCTCCTCTGAGAGCAGGTTGCGCTCCGCGCTCTTTCCCGAGGGATCGCCGATGCGTCCGGTGCCACCGCCGGCGATGGCGATCGGCCGGTGGCCAAGGCGCTGGAGCCACGCAAGCCCCATGATGGCGACGAGGTTCCCGACGTGAAGGCTGTCGGCGCTCGGGTCGAAGCCGATATAACCAGTCACCATATTTTTCATGAAGTGCTCTTCAAGCTCTTCGTTATGGCTGCTCCACTCGACGAAACCGCGTTCCCTCAAAATTTTAAGTGCGTTCGTATACATAAAAAAACCTCCAGAGTTTTTTAGAAAGTTCTTATTTCGCCCGTGCGGGGAGCGGCTCTATTTAGCCGCCGTTTTGTACCAGTTGATACGGCCGGAGAGCGGCGTTTCCCATACTATAAGCACGCGTCCGAGCCGTTTCAGGACATTGCCGAAGGAGTCGGTGATCCCCTGGTCGAAGGGCGACAGCGAAAGCTCAGGCTGCAAAGGCTCCGCGAGCGGTTCTTCTTCGCCGTATCCGGAATCGCCGTCATCGTAGGGCTCCGCGTCCTCCGCGCTCTCTTCGCCGAGGAAGCTGCTCATCTTCGTCATTTCTGAGAGAGCGCCCCCTATGCGCGGCAGATCGGCGAGCATCCAGCCGACTACCGATTCGTCATCTTTTAGGAACTTACCCAGCCGGTTCTTCGCGTTTATGGACTGCGGCGTGGTCAGCCCCAGCACCGCGATGCCGTCGCGGCCCGCGCCGATCACGGAGAAGGGCACGTTGGTCGTGCCGCCGAAGGTGAAGCCTGGCAGAGGCTTCGGCTCGGCGCCGAAGAAGAGATTCTTCCAGAAGGAGTCCACAAGTTCGCTCATCAGCGCGGAACGGCCGGAGAACTCTACGAGGAATCCCGGCAACGAGAACCAAAGTATGCGGTTCTGTCCGCCAAGGGAGAATACCGTCTGCCCGGAGAGTATCTCACGTATCTGATCGTCCTTCATATCAAGATTCTCCGCGATCTCTCCCAAAGACGACAGCGGGAAGGGCCAGTCTTTTGGATCACCGCCTAGAGGCGGCAGGTCGATCCCCATCGAAAGCAGGAGCGGTTCGGGGATAATGCAGTCCGCAGTATCCCATTTCCTTGCCTTCAGTGTCGAAGAAAGATAGGCTTCCACAGGTTTTCCGAGGTTTACGAGCGCCCAGCGTATTTCACCGGCCGGGTCGGATGGGCTCTTGGGGTCGAGGCTGCGCCATGCGGCCTCTACCGTTATCGGGAATTTATGCTCCGCGTTGGCGGTTATCGCGCCGCCGTCCGATATCTCAATATGCGCGGGGCAGCTCTTTTCCTGATTCCATTTTTTGCCGCCAAGGTTCGCGGATGACTTTTTTGAGGCCTCTTCCATGCGCCGCAGCACCGAAAGCTCCGCCGCCATCACGACGTTCTTGCCCTTTACAGTGTAATAGACGGGAGATGAGAGTCCCTCTGACTCTATAACGAAGACTCCCCTTTCGCTGCCGGCACGCACGGAGGCCTCCTTAAAAACCACCTTCAGGATATCCGGCAGGAGCCCCTTTTTGAGCCCCGCGGTATCTGACGGCGCGAAGCGGAAGGAGGCGTATACCTCCGTCATGCCCCCGCCGCCGTCCTCCACAAGCAGCGCCGCCTCTTTTGCCGCGGAGGCGGCAGTAAGAAGCGCGTTACGCGGCGTGCCGTCCTTAAGCAGCGCGTAGACGCCGTCGGTGAGCAGCGCGGAAAGGGCCTTGGGATAGCTGCCCTCTTTCGTCTCCGTCAGCACATAGGGCCGCGACTCTTCGGGCCTGGGGATCATCGTTAGGATGCCGGAAGAATTCCACAGCGTGTATGTGAAAAACAGCGCCGCCACTATCACCGCCGCCACAGCGGTGACTACGGCGTATTTGGCCTTTCCCGTCATAGAGTATCCCATCCTTTTTGTTTCACTGCGATTATCTCTTTTCTTCTTTTTTTTCTTCTTTGTACTCTATCTTGTTGCCGCTTAGGGCCGCCGCCGTTTCAAGCAGCGTTCTCGCCGAAATAAGCAGCGGCATTATATTCTTATACTGTTCTTCGTTCTGGATGAGCGTCTGCTGCATCTGCTCAGTGCGCGCCGAGATGAGGTTCAGCGCGTTCTCCACATCCTTGGAATTGATCTGGATACGGTCGAGTATGCGCGGCGAAATAACAGGCATCGCTATCTTATCGGGGGCCGGAGCGAGGAGGTCTATCTCGTCACCGATCGCCGGGATGCGCGTCGAATAGCCGTTGTCCTTAAGGCCGAGGGCCAGGGACTCGGCGGATTTAGGTTCGCCGTGGACGATGATGAAGCGCGCCTTCTTTGGGAAATGGTCGGCCCATTTGAGCAGGTCGTCCCGGTCCGCGTGGGCGGAGAAGCCGTTCAGCGTGTGGAACTGGGCCTTGACCGATATCTCCTCTCCCGCGATACGCACGGTCTTCGCGCCGTCGACGAGGCGGCGCCCGAGGGTGCCGTAGGCCTGGTAGCCGACGAAGAATACATGCGTGTCTTTCTTGAAGAGGTTATGTTTCAGATGGTGCATGATGCGCCCGCCGGAACACATGCCGCTGCCCGCGAGTACGATACCGCTGGACATGTCGTTGATGGCGCGCGATTCGTCGGCGCTGCGGACGAAGCTGAACCCCTTCGGCTCAAAGGGATCTTCCCCTTTGAGGAGCAGCTCTTTCAGTTCGCGTGAGAGCAGCGTGGTGTGCGCCGAATATATTTCCGTCGTCTTGACGCCCATCGGCGAATCAAGATAGATGTTGGGCATATTGAGGTCGGGCAGTTTCTTCTGCAGCAGCTTAAACTCGTAAAGCATACGCTGCGCGCGGTCCACAACGAAGGTCGGCACGAGCACTTTGCCGCCGGAGCGGATGGCCTCCTCCATCGCTCCCTGGAATTCGGAACGCGTACCATCAAGGGACTTGTGAAGCCTGTCGCCGTAGGTCGATTCGATAAGGACGAAATCAGCCTCCTCGACGATTGCCGGCGGCTTCTCAATGACGCCGTCGAACTGGCCAAGGTCTCCGGAGAATACCACCTTCACCTTTTTCTGGTCGTCTTTATCTGATATCCAAGTCTCGATTATGGAGCTTCCGAGGATATGCCCCGCCTCACGGTAGCGCACCTTTAGCCCGGGAAATATCTCCACCATTTCGTCGTAGGGGATCGGGTAGCGGAAGGCGAGCGCGTCTTCGACGTCGTTCTCGTTGTAGAGAGGTTCCACCTTAGGCAGCCCTTTGCGGGAGTTCTTGCGCGAGCGCCATTCGGCGTCTTCCTTCATGATGTGCGCGGAGTCGCGCAGCAGTATTTCTATCAGCTGCGAGGTGGCGTGGGTACAGTAGATCTTTCCTTTGAATCCCTGCTTGACAAGGAGGGGGATCCTGCCGCTGTGGTCGATATGCGCGTGGGTCAGGAGGACAGCGTCTATATCCGCCGGACTGAAGGGAAACTTCTCTCCCTCATGCCGTTCCTCGTCCGTGCCCTGATGCGTGCCGCAATCGACTAAAACTTTATAACCATCCGTCTCTATCATATAGTTGGAACCGGTCACTTCACCGGCGGCACCTAATATCCGCAGTTTCACTGTCAATCGCCCGGAGGCTCCCACCTTTCAAAAATAAGAATAGATAAGAACACTTGCCAATAAAACAACAGCACAGAAAAACTGTCGGCAGACATTCCGCTCCTATTACTATTCTACAGTCTGAAGCGGTACTTCACAACTTATAATTGTGCCGATTCCCAATGTGGATGTTATTTCCAGGGAGCCTCCGGCGAGGCGCATGCGCTCCTTCATATTTGAAAGGCCGCGGTGTCCCTGCACACGAAGTTCCTGAACGTCGTCGGGCATGTCGAAGCCCTTGCCGTTGTCCTCGATGCGCATGGTTATCCGGTCGCCCCTCTTTTCAAGCTGTACGGATATGAAGGTGGCTCCGCCGTGGTGGACGGAGTTGTTGATCGACTCCTGCACCACCCGGTAGAAGGCAAGGCAGAGAGAGGCCGGCAAAGATTCGTCGTCGTAGTCGCAGTCGTCGCCGTCCTCGACATCAAGGTCTATCTGCACGCCGAGCTGCGAGGACATACGGTTGCAGAGTTCCGCGAGCGAGTGGCGCAGCCCGAGGTCAAGCCAGGGCGGGGTAAGGTTGTTGCAGAATTCGCGCATCTCCTTGACGCCGATCATCGCGACCTTTTCGGCGTTCTCCAGACTGCTTATGGTCTGTTCGTCGCTGACGTCCAGCGCCAGCAGACGAAGCCTCTGGACCAGCGCGGTGACGTCCTGCAGAGGGCCGTCGTGTATCTCGCGGGAGATGCGCTCGCGCTCCTCCTCCTGCACCTTTACGATGTCGGTAATGTAGTCGCGCGAGAGCTGTTCTTTATCTATCGCCGACTGAGCGAGTACGACGAAGGTGGACCGCAGCTGCTGCAGCTCGGGAACCGCCTCGGGCGCCGAGACGTCGGGCAGGTCGTAGCCAAGACGCAGCGAAGAGACCTCTTCGTCTAGTTCGCGCAGCGGCAGGATGACCTTTTCATATAAGAGATATATCGCAAGGATAGTAATAATGGCGAGTGTGCCCATGATGAAGGGCCATACGGTGACAAGAAGCACCATGGAGCCAAATAGCATCTTCCAGGAGACGGCTCCAATTATATATATGTTTTCATCGGGAATGGAGTAAAACATCCCCGTAAAATAGTCCCCTCCCTTGCTGCGCACCTTCACCGGCGTTGGGGAGTCGAAAGAGTTCACCCAGTCGACGAGGAAATTTACCTTCCCGGGAGAGCCGTAGATCAGCGTCCCGTCCTTACGGAAGACGGCGAACATCCCGGGAAGGTTCATCTCTTTAAGTACCGCGGCAATGGAGTTCACATCCTCGTCAAGCGGCTTTTTCATATAGGTGCCGTCGGGCTGGACATGCCATTTCTTTGAATCGAGCCTGGCGGCTACGCTGTCAACCAGGTTTTCGACGTAATTGTTCGCGTTGGACTCCATGCTCTTCTCAAACTGATCGTATACAACCCATGCAAGAACCAGCGCTAAAAGCGCTGGCACTAGAAGAGCGGTTATAAGCTGATAGAGGAGTCCTTCTTTCCTCATTTAGTCAAGAAGTTCCTCCATGGTGACGATGCCGTATTTGAGAGAGAGCAGCATCGCCTCCGTCTTGTTTTTAGCTCCGAGCTTGTCATATATCGAGGCAAGATGCGTCTGCACGGTACGCTCGCTGATGAAAAGCTGAGAGGCTATCTCCTTTCCCGAGAGACCGCGCGCCGCGAGCAGCAGCACTTCGCGCTCACGGACCGATACTGGCTCCGGAACGAAGTCCTCGCCCTCCTCGACCGCGCTTGCCACGTCGCTGTCGAGATAGAAACCGCCGCGCGCCGCTATCCTGATGGCGCGTGAAAGAGTATCCATAGTGGCCGTCTTGAGGACATAGCCGCGCGCGCCGGCGCGGAGCGCCGCCATCACATACTGGTTTGCGTCGTACGAGGTGAGCATCAGCGAGGCCGTGGGAATCCCCGCCTCCTTGACCTTGCGCGCAAGCGCGATGCCGTCAAGCCCAGGCATGCGGATATCGAGCAGGGCCACCTGCGGCCTGTGCGTCTGGATACCGGCCCATGTGGCGTTGCCGTCCGCGTATTCTCCTACGATATTAAAGTCCGGTTCCTTTGAAAGGTATCCCTTGATACCCTCGCGTGTAAGGGGATGGTCGTCGGCAAGAACGATGGAAATAGACATTTGTATTGCTCCCTTCTCTGTTTTACTATTATAACTTCGTTTTTTATTTTCAGATCGAAAAAATATCCCTGGGCAGCTCCTGCGGATCGACCCAGATACTCTCCACTCCCGACTCCGTCATTACGGCGCGGGCAAGCTCGTCGGGATATGGGTGGAGGAAAAAGACTTTTTCACAGCCGGCGTTTATCAGCGCCTTCGTGCAGTAGATACAGGGTTCGTGAGTGCAGTAGAGCCAGGAGCCCGCCGTCGCCGTTCCGGCCGCTGCCGCCTGGGCGATCGCGTTGATCTCCGCGTGAGAGCCGCGGCAAATCTCATGCCGTTCACCGGAGGCGATGCCGAGCCGCTCGCGCAGGCATCCCGTCTTCTCGCAGTGGCTGACACCGCGCGGAGCCCCGTTGTAGCCTGTGCTCAGTATCTGCCTGTCGCGAACCAGCACCGCTCCCACCTTGCGGCGCAGACAGGTGCTCCTGCTCGCCGCCACCTGCGCCATAAGGAGAAAATATATGTCCCATTCCGGCCGGTTCGTCATTTCCAGTGCCTCCTAAACGTTGATAATAAGAAAAATTACCTATCTGATATATCAACCGCCGTAAAAGCGGCCGAATGCGCGCTTCGTAAAATTCCCTCTACCAACAATTATATAATCTATCTCCATGTGATAATTTTTTGCACGGAAAATTACTGATTAATCTCCGCTTTTTTATCGATACATTCCCTAAATAAGCGGGAACATTATCCGCCGCCGCGCCATAACAGGAAAATTATCGCGTCGGCCGGACGGGATTTTAATAACCAACTCCCCGATGAGCGCTCAATAAACCGCATAGCGGCAATGAGGAGACGGCTCTTTTTAAAATACCGGCGATTAGGTTAATATATCTAAAATAAAAACCTCCGCGTGGAATCATCCAGGCCATCCACGTAAGGCGCTACATCTCCAACGCGGCGGCGTTTATTATCCTGATGACCTTTTCCCTCAGCTCCGACTGCGGGTGGGATCCAAGCCTCGCGCAGACTTTCGCCCTCTCGCCGCAGAGCAGACAGCGGCGTTCGGGCAGCCCCATTTGGGTACGCGAGAGGGCCCTCTCCCTGGTAAGGACGTCAATATCAAGCACGCGGCCTGCGGTCATCGAATTTTCCGCCTCCACCGCGCACCTCTTCAGCGACGCCGCGTCATACTTTAAAGCGTCGAAGGCTCCCTGCCAGCAGACTCCGGCCCCGTTCTCAAGGTACTGCTCCTCCGCCGGCGCCGCATGCGCATGCTCCAGCAGATATTTACGGCATTTCCTGACGACCGCGAGGTCGCGCGGGATGCGTTTGGGATATCCGGGAACATTAAGCCCGATCTGACAGACGAAAAAATTACCCTCCGGTGACCGCAGCCAGCGCCGCTGCCAGGCGGCGCGCTCGTCACGGCCGAAGAGCACCTCTTCAAGCGGCGTCATCTCTCGGCCCTCAGTTTCGCGGCCACGGCGGCGCCGCGCGGCGTATTCAGATAATCCAGCGTTGCCGAAGGCAGCAGCTCCGCGAGACCGGACTCTTCGCCGGCGGCGATCATCGCGCGCACGCGCGAAGCGGAGATGACCTCATCTCCCGCCCGGCGGCGGCTGATCTCCGTCACCTCGCAGCCCAGCGACGGCAGTATCTCCTTCAGCACGGAATTATAGAGCCCGGTGATTGGAGAGAGCGGCTCCGTTCCCACAAAGCGGCGTTCGATCCCCAGCGCGGGCACGAAAAGCGCGCCAAAGAGCCGCGCGTCAAGCTCTGCCTGCGCGCGCGCCACAGAGCTCTCTCCCCTGTCCTTGAGAAAATAGGTGGGGAAGGTCGCCGCGGAGACGGCGTAATGCGAGCTGGAGATCACGTGCACGTTGGCGATGTCGGCGGTTCCGATGCGGACAAGCTCCAAGCGGTCGGCGAAGGGAAAGGCGGAGGCATCCTCTTCAACGACGATCACATAAAAGAGCGGCGAATTTTTTGCCGCCTCCTCAATCAAATAGCGGTGTCCTAGCGTGAAGGGATTGCAATTCATCACAGCCGCGGCGGCCGGCGTGCCGTTTTCCGCACGCAGCCCCTCAAGCGAGCGGCGGTAATCCTCCGCCCCGGGCGAGCCGCACTCCATCAGCACAGAGCGGCTGGAGGCCGCGAGCTCGCGAAAACCGAGTCCGGCGAAACGTGACGCCATCTCCGGCTTAGTGTAGACAAAGAGATGATGGAGGCCCTCCTCATGCGCGGCGCGCATCAGCGCCGAAATGACGGTGCCAGAGAGCCCTGCCTCCTGCCACTGGGGGTCGGCCGCCACCATTTTGATCACGGACCCGGAGAGACTTGCCGTGGCGACGATATTTTCCTCGCTGTCCTCAGCAATCGCGGTATAATCCGGCGACCCCTCGAAAATCAGCCCGCTGCGTTCAAGCAGCCCTTCGACGGCCCTCCGTTCATAGCCGCCGAGTTTGCGCGTTACACGGCAGTTGAGTCCAAACATATTTATTAATCCTTTGAAAGTTTCCTTTTCACGATCTCTCCGATAGCCGAACGCGGCATTTCGGTGACAAATTCAATGATCCTCGGGACCTTGTAATAGGAGAGCTTCTTCTTGCAGTACTCGATAAGCTCCTTCGCGGAGACCCGCTCCCCCTTCTTGAGCACGACAAAGGCCTTGACGATCTCGCCGCTTATCGAACGGGGGACACCGATGACGGCGGCCTCATGCACCAGCGGATGTTCGTTGAGAGTCTTCTCCACCTCGCGCGCGTAGACCTTGAAGCCTCCGACAAAAATGACGTCGCAGACGCGTCCGACGAGATAGAGATAGCCCTCCTCGTCAAACCTCGCGATATCGCAGGTATCGAACCAGCCCTCTTCAAAACGCTCCGCCGTCAGCTCAGGATTGCGGAAATAACACTTAGCGACCGAGCTGCCCCTTATCCATAGACGGCCCTCACGTCCCTGCGGAAGAACTTCGCCCTCGTCGCTGCGGATCTCCGCTTCGACACAGGAGAGCAGAGTACCAACGCTGCCGGGCTTCACCGCGTTGATCGAGGGCGGCAGCGCCACCACCGAAGAGGCCTCAGTCAGACCATAGCCCTGCAGTACCGGAATGCCGAGCAGCCTCGCGGCGCGCTTGGATATATCGGCCGGCAGCCGGTCGCCGCCGGAGAGGATACAGCGCATCGAAGAGGAGACCGCCGCGCCGCGTGAGACGGCGCCGATCATCAGCGCGATCATCGTCGGCACCGCCGTGACGATCGTCACCTCAGCGTTTTTAATGGCGTCCATCGAGGACTCCACGGGCATGAAGGAGGTCAATATCGCCTGGCGAGTCGCCTTCACAAGCGGAAGCAGCGCGCCGCATAAAAATCCGAATACATTTGAATTGGGCAGGGCGTTCAGAAAAACGTCATCCTCGTTGAGCATATCGATATGTTCAACACAGCCCTCTATGCAGTCCAGCAGATTGTCGTGCGTCAGCGGCACGGCCTTCGGTTCGCCCGTAGTACCGGAGGTGTAGAAGATGACCGCGGTCTCCTCTCCCTCCTCCGCGCAGGGGCGTCCGGGGATATTTTCATCGAGAGTATCCAGGCTTATCACCGAGCAGGGAATACCATCCTCGGAAATCAGCGGGACAAGATCCTCGCAGCCACGGTAAGTCAGCGCCGCGAAGACGTCCGCGTGGCGCAGCTGCCTGATGAGCGGCACATAGCCGGAGCGGAAATCGATCAGCACCACCGCCCCGCCAAGACGCCAGACCGAGATCACCGTCGCAAGCAGCACGGGGCTGTTAGGCATCAGCAGCGCCAAGCGCTGCCCCTTTTTAAAATTACTGGCGCGCAGCCGCTCCTCGCACTCCTCGATCAGCTCAAGAAAGGCGCCGCGCGACCACCAGGTCTTCTGCCACCATATAAAAGGCTCCGCGGGGAGCCTGTTCAGATTATCTCTGATAATGATATCCAGTCTGGAACTCAACCGCATCACATCCATTGTTTATTTCTGCAAATCATTATTATTTAGATCATCTTAACCAGGTCGATCTGCCACTGCCATACATTCCGCCGGATAGATAAAGCGGGAACCAAGTTCCGGCGCATGCCCCGCCGGCGGCCCACTTAATGGCCGAAGGTGAGAGCCAGGTACGCCTCCCAGGCCGCCGAGAACGGTAGCATGCTCTCGGGCACGTCATAGCGCGGATGATGCAGCGGGTACTCGAGCCCCGTGCCCATCAGCATAAACAAAGACGGCACCCTGTGACTGAAAAAGGCGAAATCATCGCCGGATAGCAATGGGCGTTCAAGCATATTAAGCCCGTCCTCACCAAAAAAAGGAACCCCGACGCGCAGGAGTTCGTCCACCATGTCAAGGTTGTTGTCCACCTGGGCGTAATTACGGGTATACTCCACCGACGCCAGCCCGCGCAGCGCCTTTGCAAGGGCCGGGGCCACCGTCTCAATACGGCTCTGTACAAAATCGCGCACCTTCGGGTCGAAGGCGCGCAGCGTGCCCCAGAGGTTAGCCTGCTCGGGGATTATATTATAGGCTTCGCCGGACTCTACCTGTCCGAAAGAGACCACGACCGGTTCGCGCGGATCTACCTCACGCGAGAGCATCGTCTGTATCATGATGATCAGATTGGCGGCAATCATTACGGGGTCCACCGTCATATGCGGCTCCGCGGCGTGTCCAGCCGTCCCCCTGATATCTATGTGAATACGGTCCGACAGGGCCGTCATGACGCCGCGCCGCGTGAAAAGCTCTCCGTATGGAAGCTCAGAGGACCAGTTTACGGCGACGCTGCGTCCGATATTGAACTTATCAATAATATTATTTTCCGTGAGGGTCTTTGCGCCGCTTCGCCCCTCGCCCGCAGGCTGAAAGAGAAAGACGACCCTCTGCTTCAGCTCGTCGCTGTATTTTGAAAGGACGGTGGCGGCGCCAAGAAGCGAAGCCATCTCCGCGTCGTGCCCGCAGCCGTGCATACATGATGAAAACGGCAGCCCCGTCTGCTCCTCCGCCGCCGTAGCATCCATCGTCGCGCGCATCATAAGGGCGGGCCCGGGGAGATCGCCCCCCAGCACGCCGATCACAGAGGTCTGAATGGCAAAACCGGACGTCACCGCCATTCCGGGAATGGAACGCAGCACATGCGTAATCTTTGACGCCGTTATATTCTCCTCAAAGGCAAGCTCGGGAAACTGATGAAAATCGCGTCTCCAGTCCTGCATATCGCCGGAGATCCGTTCCGCCTCCGCCAACAGCGAAGCGCCTAAAGATGAAAGCTCCAGATGTTCCTTCATGCCCGTTCTTCCTTCCATCGCAGAAAAACATGCGAACTATACATTCGAATAGTTTATCACAAAACAGGGAGAACGTGTAAAATAAAGCGTGTGGCTGAGTCGCTTCAAAGCCGGGACGCGGTGCCGGCACGCTCCGAACGACGATATTACTGTAAGGAGGATACCAATGACGATTCCGCAGAAAGGGGCCGCGGCGGCCCTTCTCTCATACCTATGGTGGGGCTCGATGCCCCTCTACTGGAAGACTCTGTTGTCGGTCTCCTCTTTCGAGATACTCGGACACCGCGTAGTGTGGTCCGCCGTATTTACCCTCGCTCTGATAATCCTGACGGGACAGGGCGGCAAAACCGTCGCCTTCGCCGCGAATAACAAGCAAAAAACTCTCTGGCTCTTTCTCGGCGGCTACCTCATCACCTTAAACTGGGGGCTCTACATCTGGGCGGTAAACGCTGGGCGTATCCTTGAGACCAGCCTAGGCTACTACATAAACCCCCTCGTCTCGATGTTCTTCGGAATGCTCTTCTTCGGCGAACGGCTGCGCCGCGCGCAGAAGCTGGCGATCGCCGTCGCCGCGGCGGGAGTCTGCATACAGATGATCACCATCCGCGAAATACCCCTCGTCTCACTGGGGCTGGCCCTCTCCTTCGGCCTCTACGGGGCGATGAAAAAAGCTATCTCCATCGAACCGGCCGTCGCGCTGGTGATAGAGACCCTATCCGTAGCCCCCGCGGCGCTCGTCTACCTCTGCTGGCTGCAGCATACCGGCGCGGCGCACTTTCCTTACGGCCTGACGACCGACCTGCTGCTTGCGGGGACGGGCGTCATGACCTCCGTCCCCCTCCTGCTCTTCGCCTACGCCGCCCAGCGGATAAAACTGACGACCATCGGCTTCATCCAATACGTTTCCCCGACGATGACCTTCCTCATCGGCACCTTCATCTATCACGAACCGCTCTCAATCTACAGGATCATTACCTTCGCCTGCATCTGGAGCGCGCTCGCCATCTACTCAACCGACACTATCATCGAAGCCGGAAGAGAGCGGAGGACGCAGGAATACATCTAGGGAGGGCGTTTGAGCTTCATCAATTTTTTTAAATCAGATCACTATTTTGTATAAAATATAAATTCGCGTTATCCATCTGTTGACATTTTTATTCTCTGCGGGTAGTATGTCGGGAAATTATTCTTGACACGAGAGAAGGGTGACCGCATGTTACAACAACACAGAAGCTCCGCAACCGCCAGCGCAGGATACACCCGACCTCGACCGTAACCCTCTGACAGAACCCCCGCGGGCCGTCATGGCCCCAACATCCCTCACTCTATCTTAAAAGAAAAACACACGGCGGCGCCCTTCATCTCCTTTGAGGCGCGGCGGCGTAGCTTCTGCGCTTTCATGTCTGACGGCGCGCGGCAAATGTGTTTGTACCTCTGAAAGGAAGAAATAAAATTGAAAAATACAGATGACAAATCAATTATAAACGGTTTTGCGGCTGAGACACTTAAGGGAAAAACCGTCGGTATCGCGGGCTTCGGACACCTGGGAAGTTCCATAGTCTCAGCGCTGCTCGCGCATGGATTTCCAAAAGAACGGCTGCTGATCTCCTGCGGCGGACGCGTAGAGACGCTGGAGCGTCTCCGCGCGGCGGGGCTTGCCAGCTGCCTGACGGACAGCGCGGCGCTCACGAGCCGCGCCGACATCATCCTTCTCGCGGCACGTCCGCAAAACCTCACGGACTTCCGCGGGCTGGCGGTCAAAAATGGAGCCTTCATCCTCTCCTTTATGGCCGGCATCTCGCTGGAGACGCTGCAGGGGGTCTTTTCCGCGGAGCTCTGCCGCGTCATGTGCAGCGGTCCGGAGACCATCGCCGACGGCCTGGGAGTCGGCGTCTCATTTCCCGCCGAGAGCCGTTCCTGCGCGGTGCTTGAGGCCGCCGGCCTCAAAGTCCTTGACATCTCCTGCGAGAGCGAACTCGACTCATTCACCGTGGGCATCTGCCTGCCGCCGATCCTGCTCAACATCGAGATAGACGAAGAGGAGAAAAAGAGGGCGCTCCTTGAAATGTCAAAACGCTATCCCGTCTACCGCGAACTGACCCCCTGGATAGAACGCGTGGCCGCCGCGCACGCCCAAGACAAAAGCGGCGCGTCGCTCGCCAACGTCTCGACAAAGGGCGGCGTGACGGAGGCGATGACGACGGCCTTAAGAAACGGCTCCGCCTTTTCCGAGGCGCTCGTCGCGGGACTCACACGAAACGACGAACTCTGCGCTGGACTGCGCCGGAAATTCGCCGCCTCCACGGCATAACGGTCAGTGCCGCCGCCGAAAAACACAAATGGCCCCCACGCCAAACGCCGGAGGCCATTTTTATTTTTCAGCTCCTATTCCCTTAGGTCAATCCCTGAATATGCCGCACGCCCTAAGACGACCGGCGATAACCGCCGCGAGAACCGCCTTGACCACATCCCCAGCGATCGTGCTGAGGAAACCGATAGAGAGCACCTTAAAAAAGGTCGCGCCGCCCGATTGGACCCAAAAATTAAGGGCGGCATACAGGTAGGCGATGCCGATGACATAAACGACGGCGACTCCGGCCATCGCCGCAGCGAAATACTGCATCCGCGTCACCGAACCATACCTTTTCATAAAAAAATCACGAAGACAGCCGCTTAGCCAGGCACCGCCAATAAAGCCGGGTATATAACCGAAAGATGGCATCAGCACCGCCGCCGGCCCCGCGGCGGAGGTGAATACGGGGATGCCGATCAGCCCCATAACCATATAAAGGGCCTGCGAGGCGGCCCCCTTCTTGGGGCCGAGCAAAAGCCCGGCAAGCATACAGATAAGGGTCTGCAGCGTAAACGGCACAAAGGGAACCGGCACCATCATCCGCGCTCCGACGGCGGTCAGCACCGCAAATACAGATATCTCGATCATCGTCTTTATCTTCATGCCGGAAATAATAGCGCGGCAAAGAGCTTATGTCAAATAAAAACCATTTGTTGGTTGACATCCTCCCTAAAATAAGAGCGGCGCTATAACGATTGGCACAAACACCGAGTTGCATTCGTTGTGAAAGAAAGATAACTTGCGGTTCTGCTTTGGTAGGGTAAAAAATAAATAGCGATTTAGCTTTGCTTTTGTTTGTCATGCCGGGCTTGACCCGGCATCCAGAGACTTGGGTTTTGTTTTTCCCGCCCTTCGTGAGTCAGCCCTAGAGACACTGGCACCGGCTCGGAGGCCGGTGCGACAAGGCAGAGACACACGGCGGCTTTTGCCTCAATATGCTGGACGATAAATCGCAGTTTATCTCTTCGTCTACCCGAAGGAAATCGGCGTTTAGACGTGTCGATGACGACGCGAAATAAGGCCGGAAAACCGCAGGCGCACTTCGGTGCGTCAAGGATTTTCCGGCCTTGTTGAGCTAAGTCAGCGGCGCGTCTAAACGCCGATTTAATGGAAGTCTCTGCGCTCTTTAATACGCGCGGCCTTACCGC
>NZ_JAJBUX010000058.1 GCF_020860125.1 Cloacibacillus sp.
GTCGTTTTTTGTGTTATTTATTCTGTGCGTAACAAGGGCGTCGTTCCACCCGGTCGGTACCGTATAATTTTATGAGCACATTTTCATGAGATCCATCAGAGTTTACGGAGCACCGATCCAGGATCATAACCTATTAATGAACCGGGCTGTAACTATCTGTTCATAGTTCTTTCAAGAATTAGTGAAGGGATTGAAAGTAGCCCTCCTCGCTGATATGTTAGCTTTGCGACAATCACACATACGAAGCAAAAGGAGGACTATGTAATGAACAATAACACAGAGCAGCATGAAAATCCAGAGGCCCGCGCCAGACTTATCTCCATCAACGAAGAAGGAGTGCGCAGTCAATTGAGCACACTGGTAAAACAGACCGTAGAAGAAACGCTCAATGCTATGCTGGATGCGGAAGCAGACGAACTCTGCAAGGCTTCAAAATACGAAAGATCTCCAGAACGGGCGAGCACGAGAGCAGGCCATTATACAAGGACGTTCCATGCCTCGGCTGGTCCGTTAAAGTTAAAAGTCCCTCGTTTAAGGAATGTGCCGTTTGAAACGGCTATCATCGAGCGTTATAAACGCCGCGAAGCTTCGGTAGAGGAATCCCTCATCGAAATGTATTTAGCAGGCGTGTCTGTTAGGCGCGTAGAGGATATAACTCAGGCTTTATGGGGCACAAGGGTAAGTCCGCAAACGGTAAGCACCCTGAATCAGAAGATATACGGCAAGATAGAGGAATGGAGAAACAGACCGCTGCATGTAGCTTATCCATATGTTTATCTGGACGGGATCTGGCTCAAACGGAGCTGGGGCGGAGAGGTAAAGAACGTCTCGGTTCTTGTCGCTCTTGGTGTAAATGAATATGGAGACCGGGAAATAATAGGAGTCTCGGAAGGAGCAAAAGAGGATAAGGCAAGCTGGTCGTCTTTTCTTCGTGAACTCAAAGAGCGCGGTCTTACCGGTGTTCGCCTGTTCATCTCAGATAAAAGCCTTGGTCTAGTTGAAAGCATCCCGGATTTCTACCCGGAAGCAGCCTGGCAGCGTTGTGCGGTACACTTTTATAGAGATATCATGAGAGCCGTGCCTAATACCAAAGTAGAAGATGTGATTCGGCTTGTAAAGACAATCCACAGCCAGGAAAGCAGGGCCAGCTCGGAGGTGAAAGCAGTATTTGCAGTTCAGAGATTGAGAGAGATGAAGCTCAATAAAGCTGCCGATATCATAGAGAAAGGCGTATCTGAAACATTAAGCTATTATAGTTTTCTGCCCCAGCACTGGAAGCATATCAAAACCAACAACCTGCTGGAGCGAGTGAATAAGGAAATACGTCGACGCACACGGGTAGTCGGAAGCTTTCCCGACGCCAAATCAGCATTGATGCTGGTATCGGCTCGACTCAGGCACATCATGTCATCGAAGTGGGGCTCCATTCATTATATGAATATGCAGCTTCTCTTTGATGCAGAGAGAAATAATGAACCGATAGCAATCTAGTTGTTTAATCGAAGACTAACGTCTTAGCGAGGAAAAAACATAGGCAAAGAAAATGTGCGCATAATTCTTGACGCAACCACCCGGTCCCATGCCGAACCCGGCAGTTAAGCACTCCATCGTCGGTGGTACTACGGAGGGTATCCGTGGGATGGCCAGGGAGCCAAATCAGTGTTTTTCTGATTTGTGCGAGTCGGCTAGTTTGTTTGTCAGAGTAGGTCGTTGCCGGAATTAATTTAAGCGAGAGAGGGAAGTCAAGTGAGACTTCCCTCTCTCGTTTTGTTTTGTGAGAAGCGATTATGTGGCGCGAGACGATGGATGTTCGTCCGGTCCCATGCCGAACCCGGCGGTTAAGCGCTTCATCGACGCCGGTGTTTGAGTTTAGTAAAGATGTGCTTGGAAAAGTTATTTAAAAACCATCCTCTGAAAATCCGAGGATGGCTTTTAGGAGTGGTGTAAAAAGCCCTGTGATGTGGGCTGCGGAATGGTATTTAAAATAAAAGAGGCACCTTTCTCATCTCCGATGGCCGTCAGGGATGTGGAAAAAATGTCTCTTTATATCTTAATAAAAGCTAACATTTTTATTAAATTTATCTTAAAAATAAATGTTTAAGCATCTATTCCCTTGATGCTGGATATAATACTATTATATTAAGCTGATGTCAAGCAATTATTTTATGCTTATTTTTCATATAAATATGCTTAATATGGCATATTTATTTTTATATGATTTATGTTCAATTATGTTATCCTTTATATTAATCTTTATTTCATTTGTTGATAATAATAGAATTAATATATAGTATTCTTTGCATGTTATGAAAGGCTTAGGCAACAGCATCCACGAAAGAGCGGCGAAGCCCGTCTCTTGCGGATGTTTTTTTATGGTAAATATCCGCGGCGGAGTTCCTGTCGCGGCGGACGATAGAGGAAAGTGGCGCGCACCGATATATTGAAAAACGGGCGATGGACAGCCGCCGCTCCCGGCGCGAGGTGGCTGACGAGATCATCGCCAGGGAAACGCTTTTCAGCAGCTAAACGGCGCTAGTTTTGGGCGTATATATATTTTTTCTCGAATTCCTCGGCGGGCATCGGGCGGTCGAAGAAAAAGCCTTGAACCGCGTCGCACTTAAATTTTTTTAGTATTTCAAGCTGTTCCTTCGTCTCGACTCCTTCGGCGACCACCGGATAGCCGAGCTTTGAGCAGAGCCCCACCATAGTTTCACATACGGTGTCGGCGGTCTTCTCGCCGCTGCCAAGCTGTGAGATCATGCTCCTATCGAACTTTATCTCCTTGAATTTGAGTGCGCTGAGCAGTGAAACACAGGAGTATTCAGAGCAGAAATCGTCGAGTGAGAGGCTGAAGCCGCGTCCGGTCAGTATCCTGCCTATCGAAACGAAGGTATCCTTCTCAATGTATCCCGCCGACTCCGTTATCTCTATGAGGATATATTCATGCGGAATGCCGTATCTGTCGACGATCTCCTCAATACGGTCCGCGATGCGGCTTTCGAGCAGGGTCGTGCGCGAAAAGTTCACCGATACGGGAATGATAGTCCTTTTTTCGGCGATCCACTTCGCTATGAGCTTGCAGACCTCTTCCAGCACAAAGAAATCGATGTGACGGATCAGCCCCTCTTTTTCAAGGGTGGGGATGAATTTTACCGGCGGGATCACGCCGTGATCGGGGCTGCTGTAGCGTATGAGAGCCTCCGCGCCGTAGAGGCCGCCCTCCGTGACGGTGATCTTTGGCTGGACGTAGACGATAAAGTGCCCTTGGGCGATCTCGGCGTTCAGGTTATCAAGTATTTTTTTGCTGTTATATTTGGATTTTCCCTCTATTGAGTTGTAATAGAGCTTTTTCTTCTCGATCATGTGCAGCTTGGCCTGATGGAGCATCTCACCGAGCAGGATCTCCTTTTCAGACCAGGTATAACCGACCGCGATGCCGCATGAAGTTTTTTTACAGATATCTTTCTCCGCCGCCTCTACCCTTGCGACGAAATCGGGGAAGGTAATATCCTCGCAGATAATGATGAATTCATCGCCCTCGAAGCGGAAGAGCATATCCTCGGAAAAGTGTCTGTCCAGACAGGTAGCCGCTACCTTTACGGTACTGTCGCCGGCCTCTGTGCCAAAGTCACGGTTCTGCTGGTCAAGGGCGTTGAGATTGCCCACCGCGACTCCGACGCGGCGCAGCTGTTCCTCAGATATCGCCGTCTTGTAGGCGTTGTAGCCGTTGCGGTTAGACAGCCCCGTCAGCGTGTCGTGATAAATGCCGTATTCCCGCTGGCAGCGCAGTCTATACTGGCCCATCTGGTGGGCGATAAGCAGCGTCAGAGTATTGAGCATGGAGAAGTTTCTCAGGTTAAGAGAGGGGTTATCCACGCCGACGTAGCCCCTGACCTCGTCTCCATCCGTGTACGGGACCATATAAAAAGCCCGGACGCCGCGGCTTTCCTGCCGCGCGTACTCCGCCGGATCGCTCTCTTTCAGCGTCTCAATGTCCTTAACTATCATGGCGGTACCCTCGGCGAAGCAACGCTGCCGGAAGCGGGAGAGCTTCATGCTGCTCACGGAATTGATCTCGGAGGCGATCCCCGCACGGCACCACTCATATGTATGGCGCATATCCAGCGACGGGCGTTCAAGCTCCAGCACATAGGCGCGGTCGGCGGAATAGAAATCGGCGATCGCCCGCAGGATGTCGGTGACGGATTTTTCCACGCCGTTGATGTTCCCCTGGTCCGCGAGGGCGCTGACGCAGCCCAACAGCGTATTTTCCGTGTGTATCTTGGTGGTGATGAGCCGCTCCATCTGCTCCTTTGTCTCAGCCTCTGTGATAGTCTGCAGGCGGAGCCTACGGCCGTTTACCTTTATAAGACGGTCACGCAGGACGACATGTCTGCCAATGACCTTATTGATCTGTTCCCAGGCGTAGTATCTGTTTTCCGAGAGCCGCTCCGGCATACAAAAGGGGCATGGCGCGTCGCGGCCCTGCAGCACTTTATGACAGAGGAGCTCTCTGACGTCGGCGTCCTGCGCGATACCAAACATACGGCGGCCGACGCTATTCATATACAGCAGACGATGGCTCTCGGTATCACTGATATAGACGCCATCGGAGTAATCGTCCAACAGCCAGAAAGTACCGTCTCTGAAAAAATCAGCCGTATTATTATTCATTACAAAAATATCCTCCACCGCACCATATCTTTGATGACGCAGATTAAATAGCTTCCAAATATGTGAATTATACACTACATTTCGCAGGTAAAAAATAGTCCGCGGGGTAAAAATTATGCCTGTTTCCATTGTGTGGACCAAGCGGCCCGCAGGCAGGTGTGTGCCAAGGTAACGGCGGTTGTTATTTAAGGGCCCGGCGGGTACAATTATATAATTGTTTCGTGAAAAATAAATATTTCAGAGGTGTTGCGGATGGAAAGGGTTCAGGAGGCTGCCGGATGCAGGCGTGTTACAGGTGGATTTTCCGCCGGCGCGAAAAAGTCTCTGCCGGTCATCATCGGCATGATACCGAGCGCGATGGCCTTTGGGATACTTGCGAAGACCGCCGGACTCGGCATCTGGGAGAGCCTCTTTATGTCGGCGGTCGTCTTTGCGGGAGCCAGCCAGTTCGCCGCGCTCAATATGCTGATGATCGGGGTCTCCATGGCCGATATCCTCATCACCACCGCGCTTCTCAACGCGCGCCACATCATGATGGGCTCCTCCATCTCGCAGCGTATGGAGAGGGGAATGAACCCCTTTGAAAAATTCGCCCTCTTTTTCTTTCTCACCGACGAGAGTTTCAGCATCGCCTCCTTACAGGAGGCGGAGATCGTCACGCCCGGTTTTCTCTGGGGTGTGCAGCTGCCGATATTTCTGACCTGGAACGCCCTTACCCTCTGCGGCTATATCGGGACCGCCTTTTTGCCGCGCGACCTGCAGTCCAGTATGGGCATCGCGATCTACGCGCTCTTTCTGGCGATAATCATTCCCGCGGCCCGCAAGAGCCGCGCGGCGCTTATCGTTACGCTCTCCGCGATGACGCTCTCGGCGCTCCTTAAATGGCTGCCCCTCTTCGCGCAGCTCAACCGCGGTTTGGCGATAATAATATCCGCCGGGGCCGCCGCCGTCATCGGAGCGCTGCTCTTTCCCACTGGGAAGGAGGCGCGCGGGTAATGTCGAAGATCGTCTTTCTCTCAATATTGATGATGTGCGTCACCGCGCCCTCGCGCATACTGCCGCCATTTTTTCTCACCGGACGCCGCCTGCCGCCCTTCGTCTCCTCGGTGCTCAGCTACATCCCCTTTGCCGTCATCGGTTCGCTCGTCTTTCCCGACATCCTCTGGGCGACGGGTGATTTCAAAAGCTCCGCCGCCGCCACGGCCGTCGCCTTTCTCACCGGCTGGTTCAGCGGCAACATCCTCGTGGTGCTGCCCGCCTCGATCGCCGCGGCCTTTATCGTGACGCAGCTCGGATTTTAAGGCCTTAGGATAAAACGGCGGGGGGGGCGGGGGGCGCCCCCCGCGCCCCCCCGCGGGATATTTTTTTTTGGGGGCGGGGAAGCTCGGGGTGTGATAAAAAAACAACCACCCCCCCAGCCGACGGAGGGGGGGCGGCCGGGGAGTT